>NZ_JBMDIS010000036.1:0-63149 GCF_057808775.1 Pseudomonas sp. FG86
CGTTCTTATTGGGGCTGCTGCGCAGCCCAACGCGGGACAAGCCCGCTCGCCACAGTCACAATGTTTCTCCTTAACTGACTGGCATTGGGGCTTGCGCTTGATCATCAGCACCCTGCTCCTTCCGGTAGCCTTCACCAGCCCTTATAGTTGCGCCATTCCCGCTTTATTCGAGACGCCCCATGAGTGAGCCCACGCCGTACATCTTCGATGTCACCACCGCCAACTTCGACCAGGCGGTGATCCAGAACTCCTTTGAAAAGCCCGTGCTGGTGGACTTCTGGGCCGAGTGGTGCGCGCCGTGCAAGGCGTTGATGCCGCTGCTGGCGCAGATTGCCGAGAGTTATCAGGGCGAGTTGCTGCTGGCCAAGGTCGATTGCGAGGCCGAGCAGGACATCGTCGCGCGTTTCGGTATTCGCAGCCTGCCGACGGTGGTGCTGTTCAAGGACGGCCAGCCGGTGGACGGGTTTGCCGGGGCACAGCCAGAGTCGGCAGTGCGGGCCATGTTGGAGCCCCATGTGCAGATGCCGCCGCCGGCTGCGGCGGACCCGCTGGAGCAGGCCCAGGCGTTGTTTGCCGAGGGCCGTATCAGCGACGCCGAAGCCGTATTGGTGACATTGCTGGGCGAGGACAATACCAACGCCGCCGCGCTGATTCTGTATGCCCGCTGCCTGGCCGAACGCGGTGAATTGGGCGAAGCCCAGACCGTGCTCGACGCCGTGAAGAGCGACGATCACAAGGCCGCCCTCGCCGGGGCCAAGGCGCAGATCACCTTCCTGCGCCAGGCGGGTGACCTGCCGGATGCCGCCGACCTGAAAAGCCGCCTGGCGCAAAACCCGCAGGACGATGAAGCGGCCTATCAGTTGACCATCCAGCAGCTGGCACGCCAGCAGTACGACGCGGCGCTGGAAGGCTTGCTCAAGCTGTTCATCCGTAACCGCAGCTATGGCGAAGGCTTGCCGCACAAGACCTTGCTGCAGGTGTTCGAGTTACTGGGCAATGATCACCCGCTGGTGACCGTGTACCGTCGCAAGTTGTTCGCTGCGTTGTACTAGTCGCTCTGTAGGAGCGAGGGGGACGCCTAGTTCTTGCTCGCGAAAAACGCCAGGGCGCCGCGCTCATCCAGAATACCCGCGTTATCGTTAACGACTTTCGCGAGCAAGCTCGCGCCTACAAGGGCTCAATCCAGGTATAGAGCGGCGTATCCCCGCCGCTGCTCACCTTGACCTTGGCGCTATGGCGCAGGCGCACCAGCAGGCGCTTGCCCGCCGAGGCATCCCCCGCCAAACCTTCCAACTGGTCGAGCAGCTCCAGGCCATTGAGCTGCCCGGCATGACGCAAGAGGTCCTGGGCGTGTTGCCACAGGTCATCATTGTGCTTGACCGGAGCAACCGGTGCGGCCGCCGCGCTGTTCACTGGCGTCGCCTGTAGCTGCGCGCCGAGTCGCGCCCAATCGCCATCATCCAGCTCCAGGGTCAAATCCACCGGCAGGTCGCCGACGGTTCCACGAATTCGCAACATCGTCCTTACTCCTGCATTTTTCTGACGAGCATGCTCCCATGCGGCTTGCGCAACGCCAAGCGGACGGTCAAACTCTGCCGAATATTGTTATAAGATCACATAACAAACTTTCATGTTCTGGAGCCTTGTCATGCGCCGTCTGATGCTTGCTTTGCCGTTCGCCTTGTTGCCACTGGCCGTCGCTCACGCCGCGGATGAACACGACCACGATCATGAGCACGGCAGCCTGGGTGCTCATGAACATGGGGTTGGCCGCCTCAACGCAGTCCTCGACGGCCAGGCCCTGGAGCTTGAACTGGACAGCCCGGCGATGAACCTGGTGGGCTTCGAACATGCGGCAACCAGCGCCGCCGACAAAGCCAAGGTCGCCGCCGCGCGCAAACAGCTGGAAAACCCGCTGGCCCTGTTCAACCTGCCCAAGGCCGCTGGCTGCGTGATCAGCACCCAGGAACTGAACAGCCCGCTGTTCGGCGACAAGCCGGAAGCGGACCATGATGACGATGACGATCACGATCACGACGCCAAAGACGGCGCCCATGAGCATCATCACGACCACAGCGAAATCCACGCCCACTACCAGTTCACCTGCGCCACGCCGACCGCCCTGAGCAATCTCGACCTGACGCAAGTGTTCAAGACCTTCCCCGCCACCCAAAAAATCCAGGTACAACTGATCGGCCCAAGCGGCCAGCAAGGTGTTGAAGCGACGCCGCAGGCAGCTACCCTGAAGTTCTGATTGGAATGCGCCCCCACAGGCGATCGGCGCCATTTTTCGTAACCTCGTTAGCAGGCGATACTGATTTCCCATGACTCAAGCGCTCATCGAACTGTCCGACCTGGGCTTCAACTGGCCAGGTCACCCCCAGTTGCTGGACATCCCCGCGTTCCGCCTGGAAGCGGGTGAAACCCTGTTCCTCAAGGGCCCAAGCGGCAGTGGCAAGACCACCCTGCTCGGCCTGCTGGGCGGTGTGCAGAAGCCCAGCCGAGGCAGCATCCGCCTGCTCGGGCAGGAGCTGACCGACCTTTCGGCCGGTGCCCGTGATCGCTTTCGCGTCGACCACACCGGCTATATCTTCCAGCAGTTCAACCTGCTGCCGTTCCTGTCGGTGCGCGAGAACGTCGAGCTGCCGTGCCACTTTTCCAAGCTGCGCGCGCAACGTGCGATCCAGCGTCACGGCAGCATCGACCAGGCCGCCGCGACCTTGCTGGCGCACCTGGGCCTGAAAGACCTCGACCTGCTGGAACGCCGCGCCGATTCGTTGTCCATCGGCCAGCAACAACGAGTCGCCGCCGCCCGCGCACTGATCGGCCAACCAGAACTGGTGATTGCCGACGAGCCCACCTCGGCCCTCGACTACGACGCCCGCGAAGCCTTCATCCAGCTGTTGTTCGCCGAATGCCGCGAAGCCGGTTCCAGCCTGTTGTTTGTCAGCCATGACCAGAGCCTGGCGCCGTTGTTCGATCGCAACCTGTCGCTGGCCGAACTCAATCGCGCCGCCACGCCCGCAGAGGTTTGAGATGTATTTGTTTCGTCTAGCCATGGCCAGCCTGGCTAACCGTCGCTTTACCGCGATCCTCACCGCCTTCGCCATCGCCCTGTCGGTGTGCCTGCTGCTGGCGGTGGAGCGCGTGCGCGTTGAGGCGCGCAACAGTTTCGCCAGCACCATCAGCGGCACCGACCTGATCGTCGGCGCGCGCTCCGGTTCGGTCAACCTGCTGCTGTATTCGGTGTTCCGCATCGGTAACGCCACCAATAACATCCGCTGGGACAGCTACGAACACTTCGCCGCCAACCCCCAGGTGAAATGGGCGATCCCGATTTCCCTCGGCGACTCCCACCGCGGCTACCGCGTGATGGGCACCAACGAATCATACTTCGAGCACTATCAGTACGGGCGCAAGCAAAACCTCGAACTGGCCAGCGGCCGTGCCTTCGCCACCGACCCGTTCGAAGTGGTGCTAGGTGCCGAAGTGGCCGATGCACTGCACTACAAGCTGGGCGACAAACTGGTGCTGGCCCATGGCGTGGCAGCGGTCAGCCTGGTCAAGCACGACGACAAACCGTTCACCGTGGTCGGTATTCTCAAGCGCACCGGCACGCCGGTGGACCGCACGCTGCATATCAGCCTCGGCGGCATGGAGGCGATCCATATCGACTGGCACAACGGCGTGCCGGCCCAGGGCAAAGGCCGCATCAGCGCCGACCAGGCACGCAACATGGACCTGACCCCGCAAGCCATCACCGCCTTTATGCTTGGCCTGAACAACAAGATTTCCACCTTTGCGCTGCAACGGGAGATCAACGAATTCCGTGGCGAGCCGATGCTGGCGATCCTGCCCGGCGTGGCGCTGCAAGAGCTATGGAGCATGATGGGCACCGCTGAAAAGGCGCTGTTCGTGATCTCACTGTTCGTGGTGCTGACCGGTTTGATCGGCATGCTCACAGCGATCCTCACCAGCCTCAACGAACGCCGGCGCGAAATGGCGATCCTGCGTTCCGTGGGCGCGCGGCCCTGGCACATTGCGACGCTGCTGATCTTCGAAGCCTTCGCCCTGGCGCTGTCCGGTGTGATCGCCGGCGTGGGTTTGCTGTATGTATGCATCGCCGCGTCGCGCGGATATCTACAGGCCAATTACGGCCTGGACCTGCCGATGTCCTGGCCGAGCGAATATGAGTGGACGTTACTGGCCGGTATCCTTGCAGCGGCACTGTTGATGGGCAGCGTGCCCGCCTGGCGTGCCTATCGACAATCTTTGGCCGACGGCCTGTCCATACGTTTATGAGGAAGGCTTCGATGCGTCGCGCTCTGTTTGCGTTGTTACTGCTGGTGGCTGTGCCCGCCTGGGCGGAGGATCAGCCCAGGGATCTATCCTGGCAGGAGATGATCCCGCCGGACGCGCCGCCGGAAATCCCCAACATGAAACCGCTGCACGACCTGTCGAACATGGCCGATGCCTTGTCCGTCGAAGCGGCGCCTGCGGCCAAGCAGGACTTGCCCAATGCGCCGGTGGTGCAAAGCCTCGACGGCCAGCATATTCGCCTGCCGGGTTACATCGTGCCGTTGGAAGTCAGCGAGGAAGGCCGTACCACCGAGTTCTTGCTGGTGCCGTATTTCGGCGCGTGCATCCACGTGCCGCCGCCGCCGTCGAACCAGATCGTGCACGTGAAAAGTGAGGTTGGGGTGAAGCTCGATGAGCTGTACCAGCCGTACTGGATCGAAGGGGCGATGCAGGTCAAGCCGTCGTCCAGTGAGCTGGCGGACGCCGGCTACCAGATGGATGCCGAGAAGATTTACCTCTACGAACTGCCGGAATAACGCTTATCACCCTTTCATTGAGCTGAGTCAAAAGTCCGAACGGAACGATCTTTACCATTGGACGTACAACTTTTAAACGTCCCTTGGAGCTCCCATGAACAACAAGTCTCTGCTCGGCGCGTCCCTCTTCGCGCTCGCCCTCGCGGCCCCCGTAGCCCACGCTCACGAAGCGGGCGACATTCTGGTTCGCGCTGGTGCAATTACCGTGAACCCGAAGGCCGACAGCGGCAGTGTCAAGGTAGACCAGGGCCCGCTGGCCGGTACCAACCTGGGCGGCAAGGCGACCATGGACAGCGACACGCAACTGGGTCTGAACTTCGCCTATATGTTCACCAGCCACTGGGGTATCGAACTGCTGGCGGCTACCCCGTTCGAGCATGATGTGAAGCTCAAGAACACGGCTCTCAGCGCCGCCAACGGCAAACTCGGCACCCTGAAACACCTGCCGCCAACCCTGAGCGTTGTGTACTACCCGCTGGACAGCAAGTCGGCGTTCCAACCGTATGTGGGTGCCGGTATCAACTACACCTGGATCTATGACGAACACGTCAGCAGCGGCGCCCAACAAGCTGGCTTCAGCAACTTCAAGGCCGATAACTCCTGGGGCTGGGCCGCGCAAATTGGTGCCGACTACATGATCAACGATAAATGGATGATCAACGGCCAGGTGCGCTACATCGACATCAGCACCACCGCCACCGTTGAAAACAACGGAGTGGCCCCAGGCACTCGCGCCAAGGTTGATGTCGATGTCGACCCATTGGTCTACATGGTCGGTATCGGCTACAAGTTCTAAGCGAAATTGAACAAACGCCACACAACCAATGTGGGAGGGGGCTTGCTCCCGATAGCGGTGGTGATCAGTCAATGAATCAGTTGACTGACACCGTGTTATCGGGGGCAAGCCCCCTCCCACATTTTTGCTTTATGTGGTGTCAGCCGCGGCGGTAGAACCGGTCCAGCAACGCCGGTAACCCGGCCCGCCACGCCCGTGGCTTGATGCCAAAGGTATGCAGGATTTTCTTGCAGGCCAGCACCGCATGTTGCGGTTCGTCGCCCGCATCCGGCCGCGCCGCATGAGCCTGGGCGGTGGGCGATTCGATCGCCAGCGGATGAAAGTGACGCGCTTCGGTAAGAATCGCCTGGCCCAGCGCCAACGGGGTCGTCGCCTCGTGGCCGGCATAGTGATAGGTGCCCCATAGCGGCGCCGCGCAATCGAGTTGCTTGAGCACCGAAAGGATCACCCGCGCGGCATCGTCCACCGGGGTCGGATTGCCGCGCCGGTCATCCGCCATCAGCAATTCCTCCGCTTTCTCCGCTCGGGCCAGAAAGCGCCCAAGGGTGCCGTCGACGCTGTCGTCCAGCAGCCAGCCGAACCGTAGCAGTACGTGTTGCGGGCAAGTGGCGCGCACGCTTTGTTCGATCCGCCACAACGCCTGGCCACGCAGGCCCAGGGGCACCGGTTCGTCTTTTTCGCTGTAGGCGGTGGCGCGGGAGCCATCGAACACGCGGTAGCTGGACGGTTGCAGCAGGGTAATGGTGTGGTGCTGGCACAGTTCGGCCAGACGTTCGATCGCATACTCCTGGGACGCCAGGCGGGTTTCGCTGACCGCCTCTGCCTGGAACCAATCGAAATAGTAGGCGAGGTTGATCAACGCATCGGGACGGGTGTCGTCGAGCAATTGGGTGAGGCTTGCGGCATCCCAGCCGTCTTGGGGCGGTTTGGGTGCGAGGAAACCGATGTCTTCCTCTGCACCGAGGCGAATCAGCGCCTGCCCGAGGGCATTCCCGCCGCCCAGTAACATAAGGCGCATTCGCATAGATTGAGCAGGCCCGGTCTGTTTGGAACGATGGTTATTGTCAGCCGCCTTGTGAGCGATGCTGTGGGTAGTTGCCAGAATCGTTGCATTTTGCGGGTTTGTAGCGCAACCGTCACTTATAAAGTGCGGGGTTGCACGTTGTTGGACGGCGGTGAGCAGGCTTGCCCCGCGTTGGGCTGCGCGGCGGCCCCAATGAGGTAGGATTGTTTTATGAACCTTCCTGAATCAACGGACACGGTATTGAACGGTTTCCACCCCGCCGTCAGCGCCTGGTTCCGTAGTACTTTTCCCTCGGTGACCCAGGCCCAGGCCGAGGCGTGGCCGTTAATCCGCCAGCGCCGCTCGACGCTGATCGCCGCGCCCACCGGTTCCGGCAAGACGCTGACCGCCTTCCTGGCCGTACTGGATGACCTGGTGCACCAAGGCCTGGCCAACGGCGGGCAGTTGCCGGATGAAACCCTGGTGGTGTACGTGTCGCCGCTCAAGGCGCTGTCCAACGATATCCAGATCAACCTGCAAAATCCGCTGGCCGGGATCACCGACCATCTGCAGCGCCTGGGCTTGCCACCGCTGGCGATCCGCACCGCCGTGCGCACCGGCGACACCCCGCAAAAAGACCGCGCACTGATGCGCAAGCGCCCGCCGCATATCCTGGTGACGACACCGGAATCGCTGTATGTGCTGCTGGGCTCGGACTCCGGCCGGCAGATGCTCGCCAGCACGCGCACGGTGATTGTCGATGAAATCCACGCCATCGCCGCCGGCAAGCGCGGTAGCCACCTGGCCTTGAGCCTGGAGCGCCTGCAAGGCTTGTGCGCCGAGCCGCTGACCCGCATTGGCCTGTCCGCCACGCAAAAGCCCATCGAGGCCGTGTCGCGCTTTCTGGTGGGCAGCGAGCGCCTGTGCGACATCGTCGATATCGGCCACGCCCGCCCCCGCGACCTGGATATCGAAGTGCCGCCGGTGCCACTGTCGGCGGTGATGGCCAACGATGTGTGGGAGCTGGTCTACGACCGCCTCGCCGCCCTGGCCCGTGAACACCGCACCACGCTGATTTTCGTCAACACCCGGCGCCTGGCCGAACGCCTGGCCCGGCACTTGAGCGAGCGCCTGGGCAAGAGCGCAGTGGCCGCCCACCACGGCAGCCTGGCCAAGGAGCTGCGCCTGGACGCCGAGCAACGCCTCAAGGCCGGCACCCTGCAAGTACTGATCGCCACCGCGTCCCTGGAGCTGGGGATTGATATCGGCGATGTCGACCTGGTGTGCCAGATCGGCTCGCCGGGCTCCATCAACGGGTTTCTGCAACGCGTTGGCCGCTCCGGGCACCAGGTTGGCGGCACGCCCAAGGGGCGCCTGTTCGCCACCACCCGCGACGACCTGATCGAATGCGCCGCGCTGCTCGACTGCGTGCGCCGGGGCGAACTCGACACCTTGCATATCCCGATTGCGCCGCTGGACGTACTGGCCCAGCAGATCATCGCCGAGGTCAGCGCCCAGGAATGGTCGGAACAGGCCCTGCTCGACCTGATCCACCGCGCCGCGCCCTACGCCGCGCTGGATAACCACCATTACCAGGCGCTGTTGCAGATGCTCAGCGAGGGCTACAGCGGTCGCCAGGGCATTCGCAGCGCCTACCTGCACCGCGACGCCTTGACGCGCACCTTGCGCGGCCGCCGGGGCGCCAGACTCACCGCAGTGACCAGCGGCGGCACCATCCCCGACAACGCCGACTACAGCGTGTTGCTCGAACCCCAGGGCCTGAATATCGGCAGCGTCAACGAAGACTTCGCGGTGGAAAGTATCGCTGGGGATATCTTCCAGCTCGGGAATACGTCCTACCGCATCCTGCGCGTCGAGGCCGGCAAGGTGCGGGTCGAAGACGCCCACGGCCAGCCGCCAAGCATTCCGTTCTGGCTGGGCGAGGCACCGGGGCGCAGCAACGAATTATCCGCCGCGGTGGCGCGCTTGCAGGGGCAATTGGACACGCTGCTCAGCGCTACCCCCGGCGACCTGCAAGGTGCACACGACTGGCTGACCGTCACCCTCGGCCTGAACCGCGCCAGCGCCGAACAAATCCTCGATTATCTGGCGCGCGCACGCCTGGCCCTGAGCGCATTGCCATCCCAGGACACGTTGATCATGGAGCGCTTTTTCGACGAGTCCGGCGGTACCCAGTTGATCATCCACACACCGTTCGGCAGCCGCGTCAACCGTGCCTGGGGCCTGGCCTTGCGCAAGCGTTTTTGCCGCACCTTCAACTTCGAACTGCAAGCGGCGGCCAGCGAGAATGCGATTGTGCTGTCGCTGTCCACCAGCCACAGTTTCGAGCTGGACGACGTCTGGCGCTATTTGAACAGTCACAGCGCCGAACACCTGCTGATCCAGGCCGTGCTTGATGCGCCGCTGTTCGGTGTGCGCTGGCGCTGGAACGCCGGCGTGGCCTTGGCGTTGCCGCGTTATACCGGGGGGCGCAAGGTGGCCCCCCAGATCCAGCGCATGAAAAGCGAAGACCTGATCGCCTGCGTGTTTCCCGACCAGATCGCCTGCCTGGAAAACCTCGCAGGCGAACGCGAAGTGCCTGAGCATCCGCTGGTGGAACAGACCCTCGATGACTGCCTGCACGAAGCCATGGACAGCGACGCCTGGCTGGCCCTGTTGCGGCGCATGGAGCGCGGCGAAGTGCGGTTGATCAGCCGCGACTTGCCGGCGCCCTCGCCCATGGCCGCCGAAATTCTCAACGCGCGCCCTTACACCTTTCTCGACGATGCCCCGCTGGAAGAACGCCGCACCCAGGCCGTACTCAACCGGCGCTGGAGCGACCCGCAAAGCACCGACGACCTCGGTGCGCTGGACGCGCAGGCCATCGACGGCGTGCGCGAAGAAGCCTGGCCGGCGCCCCAGGGCCTGGATGAAATGCATGAGGCGTTGATGAGCCTGGCGTGCATCGCCAGCCACGAAGTCACGCCACAGTGGGCGCAGTGGCTGCATGCCTTGGCCAAGGGTGGCCGCGCTTATTGTTTGTCGAACGGTCTTTGGGTGGCCGTGGAGCGCTTGAGTTGCGTGCAGACGATTTATCCCAACCACCTGCCGCTGCTACCGGGGTTCGATGAGCCCTGGACTCACGATGACGCGCTGGTGGAACTGCTGCGTGCGCGCCTGGCTGGCTTCGGCCCGCTGACGCTGATCGAAATTGCCGCGCCCCTCGGCCTGCCGGTGGCCGACATCGCCCAGGCCCTGGCACGCCTGGAGCAAGAAGGCTACGTGCTGCGCGGGCACTTCAGTCCCGGCATCGGCGAAGAACAATGGTGCGAACGGCACTTGCTCGCGCGGATTCATCGCTACACGGTCAAGCGCCTGCGCCGGGAAATAGAGCCGGTGGCGTTGCAGGATTTCATGCGCTTTCTGTTCGATTGGCAGCACCTGTCCGACAGCACCCGCGGCCAGGGCAGCG
Organism: Pseudomonas sp. FG86; assembly: GCF_057808775.1. NCBI lineage: Bacteria > Pseudomonadati > Pseudomonadota > Gammaproteobacteria > Pseudomonadales > Pseudomonadaceae > Pseudomonas > Pseudomonas sp. FG86. The sequence goes on from NZ_JBMDIS010000036.1 coordinate 10,107, forward strand.
CAGTGTTGCCCCAGATTGTCGGGCAGTTCGAAGGCTACGCGGCGGCCGCCTCGGCCTGGGACAGTGACCTGCTCAGTGCGCGGATCAAGGATTACACTCCCACCTGGCTCGATGACCTCTGCCGCAGCGGCAGGCTGGTGTGGATACGCCTGAGCAATAAACCCGGCGCCATGGCGTTGCGCAGCACCCCGGTAGTGCTGTTGCCGCGCAGCCAGGTACCGCTATGGAGCGGGCTGACCGAACAGACGGACAGCACGACGTTGTCGCCCAAGGCACAAAAAGTCCACTTGGCCCTGCGCGAACACGGCGCGCTGTTTTTCGACGAACTGGTGCACGAAGCCCATCTGCTGCGCAGCGAACTGGAAGGCGCCCTACAGGAATTGGTCGGCGCCGGCCTGGTCAATGCCGACAGTTTTGCCGGGCTGCGCGCGCTGACCACGCCCGCCAGTAAACGCCAGGCGCGCAGCAGCCGACGTGGGCGCGGCGCATTGGTTGGCGGGATGGACGATGCCGGGCGTTGGGCGCTGATTCGGCGCCCGCCGGAAGCGGCCGCACCGCACTCCGCCGAGACGCTGGAACATGTGGCGATGACCCTGCTGCGGCGTTATGGCGTGGTGTTCTGGCGATTACTGGAGCGTGAGGCGGATTGGTTGCCGAGCTGGCGCGAATTGCTGCGCACGTTCCATCGGCTCGAGGCGCGGGGTGAGATTCGCGGCGGACGGTTTGTCAGTGGCTTGGCCGGGGAACAGTTTGCCTTGCCGGAGGCGATCCCGTTACTGCGCGAAGTGCGGCGGCGGCCCCATGACGGTAGCTTGATCGCAGTGTGCGGCGCCGACCCGTTGAACCTGGTGGGCACGCTGTTGCCGGGCAGCAAGGTGCCGGCGGTGAGTGGGAATCGGCTTGTGTACCGGGACGGGTTGCCAGCGGCGGTGATGGTCGCAGGCAAGCAGCAGGTGTTGTTGGAGGTGGATCAGCAGGCGGTGCTGGAGAAGTTGATCAGGCATTGAGTCATAGTGACTTTGAAGGCCCCTCCCCCAGCTTGATCTGTGAACACAATCAAATGTGGGAGGGGGCTTGCCCCCGATGAGGCCAGAACAGTCCTCCCTCATTGAGACCTGGGCTGCTCCGTCAACACCACCGACGCCGGCACCTCTTCATCCGGCTCATCCACCTGGGATGTACGCTTCGGCAGCAAAACCTGCTGTGGATAAGTTTGCGCGAAGTGCACCTCATCACAGTTATCCACAAGCTTTTTCAAACGCTGGTTGAACGCACGGCTCACCGCATATTGCCCGCCCGACACGGTACGGAACTGCGCCGTGAGCACCACGCCGTTGAGGTCCATCTTGTCGACGCCGAACACCTCCAGCGGCCCTTGCAGGTTGTACTTGAGGAACACGTCATCCCGGATCGACTGCCCGGCTTCGCGGATCAGCTCCACGGCCTTATCCACATCGGTGTCGTAGGTGAACTGCACGGAGAAGAACGCATAGGCAAATTGCCGCGATTGGTTGGTGACCGCCTTGATCTGCCCGAACGGCACCGAGTGCACGAAACCCTTGCCGTCGCGCAGGCGCAGAGTACGGATGGTAAGGCCCTCGACAGTGCCAGCGTGACCGGAGTCGAGCACCACCCAATCGCCAATCGACAGGGTGTCTTCGATGATGATGAACAGGCCGGTGATCACATCCTGCACCAGTTGCTGCGAGCCAAAACCAATCGCTAGCCCCACCACCCCGGCCCCCGCCAGCAGCGGCGCGACGTTGATACCGAGGTTAGCCATGGTGGTGATCGCGCAGATCACCACCAATATGATTTTCACCGCATTGCGCAGCAGGGGCAGGATGGTTTTCACCCGCGTACTGGGCTGGCGGCTGGAGCGTTTGTTTAGCGGCGGTTTCAAGGCTTCCTGGATTGCCGTGTCGAGCACCACCCAGAACAGCCAGGTCATCAGCAGGATCAGGCCGATGCTGCTCAGGGAATCACTGATGGCGCGCCCCACCGAGTTGCGCTGGGCAAATTCGAACAGCGACACCCCCCAGATACGCCCGAGGATTTCGATAAACGCGATGGCCATGATGATGCGCAAGATCGCGTGCAACAGGCTGAGGAAGCGCTCCTTGTAGGCGCTGCTGCGCTGGATCGCCACCTGGCTACGGGATTTGAACAGGTGCTGCAGCACGGTGCTGAGGAATACCGTGCCGATCAGCAGGATCGTGGTAAACAGCGCGCAACGCAGGGCTTTTTGATTGTCGTCGCCGGCACCGATCAGGTTGATCGCCGAGACCAACACCATCAACAGGATCGGCCAGTACCACAGCCCGGAAAACACCCGTAGCGACTGCTGCAACGCGGGATGCTTCAGACGCTGGGCCAGGGGCCGATTGCGGATCAGATGCGCGACCGGGCGCCGCAGGCGTATCACCAGCACAGCGAAAATCACTGCCGCCAACAAGCCGGTCAACACCGCAATACTGCTGGTGATATTGCCGCCCAACTGACGGGCGATTTGCGGGCTGGTCAGGGCGTCGCTGAGGGCGGCGAGAAAGCCAATCAGGAACAGCGGCTTGGGGCAGTAGTCGCGAATAATCTGCACCGCCGGGCGCTTGTGGCCGACGTTGAACATGACGATGACGCACAGCAGCATGGAGGTGGAGAAAATGCCGCTACTGGTGGCGTAGGCAAAACACAGCGCCAGCGCGCGGCCTATCGAGGTGGGGAGGAAGTGGCTGAAGTAGAGGGTCAGCGGCAGGCAGATCAGCGCGGGAATCGTATAGGGCAGCACATACCCGAGCACCGCACGCAGCCGCCCACGCTGCTCGAAGAACGTGCGCCGCCCAAGGCGCCGCAGGATAAAACGCCCAAGCAGCGTCAACAACGCGAAGGCGCCGATCCACACCCCGGACAGCAACAGGAAATCCCCGGCCACGCTCCACGGCGAACGCTGCGCCGTCTGGTTCACCAGGCGCCCGACTTCATCCGCGGCGCGGTCGGCGCGCAGCCGCCACTCATCTATCAGGTTCTGGTTGAGATCGAGCTTCTGCTGCACATCATCCATGCTGGAGCTGATGGCGCCGAGCAATCCGCCTTCGACCAGCAACTCCGGCTTGGCCGGCGCTTCGGCTTCAGGCGCAGTGGCCGCAGCTTGCAGTGCGCCACTGGTGCAAAACAACAGCGCGCCGAGCAGTAATGCAGTCTTGAGATTCAGCAAAACTCCGAGCTCCTTCAGAAGGGTCTGTAAGGAACTGACGGGTTTGAATCCTGATCGTTCCCCTGTGTCGACATCTTTGCCCTATAGGCAAAGATCAAATGCCCTTCCCTGCCTTTTTCCGCACCAGCCGAACCCAGACACTGCACATCTGATTGAAACCCATCGTAGTTGCAGCCATGCCCATGGCCTTGCTCGCGCTGGCAACCCACGCGGCTCTCAGGGATGGGTACCGCCTGTAGGCCCACGGAAACTTTCGCGCAAATATCGCAGTCATCCCAAAACGGAGGTCACTCGACCCTACATCCACGGGAGCAAACATGGCGGCGATTCATATCGGCATTTCCGGCGGGCACTACAGGCGGCAACGCGCGTGGTTGATTGCGTCACGCAACGCCTCCCGGAGACGACTGATACCTGAGGGATTGGCATGACTCACTCGGAACTGATCCCCCCGACACCCACCACCACCATCACCCGTTTTCGCGTGCTGACGGTCAATACCCACAAGGGCTTCACCGCCCTCAACCGGCGCTTCATCCTGCCGGAATTACGCGAGGCGGTACGCAGTGTGGCGGCCGACATCGTGTTCCTGCAGGAAATCCACGGCACCCACGAACGCCACCCCAAGCGCTATAGCAACTGGCCGGCGATGCCGCAGTACGAGTTCCTCGCCGACAGCATCTGGCCGCAGTACGCCTATGGACGCAATGCGGTGTACCCCGATGGCGATCACGGTAATGCGCTGCTGTCGAAGTTCCAGATCGTGCGCTACGACAATCTCGACATCTCCCAGAGCGGCCATGAAAGTCGCGGGCTGCTGCATTGCGTGATGCGCTTGCCCGGGCAGGAGAAGGAACTGCATGCCATTTGCGTGCACCTGGGCTTGCAGGAAAAACATCGCCAGCAGCAACTGCGCCTGATCGCCGAGCGCGTGGCGCAGATTCCCGCCGATGCACCGCTGATCGTTGCCGGCGACTTCAACGACTGGCGCCTGCGCGCCGACCTGCGCCATTGCGGCCTGCGCGAAGTGTTTACCGAGGCCCATGGCAAACCACCGCGCACCTTCCCCGCGCGCCTGCCCCTGCTGCGCCTGGATCGAATCTATGTGCGCAATGTGAAGGCGCATGCGCCCCAGGTGTTGAACAGCCGCCCCTGGTCGCATTTGTCAGACCACGCGCCCCTGTCAGTGGAGATCGAGCTATGAACAGTGCCCCACTGGAAAAAGTCGCCGTCGCCCATATCGCTACCGACCAGCCACCGGACGAAGCCTCGGCGCGGGACCTGGATTACGGCTGGCAGAGCGGCAACCAGATCGAGTTGCTGGAAAACGGCGAGGCCTACTTCCCGAAGGTGTTCGACGCCATGCGCCAGGCCCAGCGGGAAATCCTGCTGGAAACCTTCATCCTGTTCGAAGACAAGGTTGGCCATGAGCTACGGGACATCCTGGTCGATGCGGCACAGCGCGGCGTCAAAGTCGTCGCCAGCCTTGACGGGTTTGGCTGCGGCGAGCTGAGCCCGGCCTTCCTCGCCGAGTTGGCCGAAGCCGGGGTGATAGTGCAGATGTTCGACCCGGCGTCCAAGACCCTCGGCATTCGCACCAATTGGTTCCGCCGCTTGCACCGCAAGATCGTGGTGGTGGATGCGCGCGTGGGGTTTATCGGCGGGATCAACTTCTCTGCCGACCACTTGGGCGACTATGGCCCCGAGGCCAAGCAGGATTACGCGGTGCAGGTGGTCGGCCCGGCGGTCGCCGACCTGCATCACTTTGCCCTGGCCCAAAGCGGCCGAAAAGTACGCAGCCGCCGCGGCTGGCGACGCCGCGACCGGCGCCCCTCACTGTGGACCTCGGCAGACGGCGATGGCCTGGTGCGCCTGATTTATCGCGATAACGTGCAGCACCGCGATGACATCGAAGAGGCTTATATCCACGCCCTGAGTAAAGCCCAGCGCCGCGCGGTGATCGCCAATGCCTACTTCTTCCCCGGCTACCGCTTGCTGCGCGAGATCCGCAACGCCGCGCGGCGGGGCGTGCACGTGCAATTGATCATGCAGGGCCAGCCCGATGTGCTGCTGGCCAAGCTGGCGGCGCGCATGCTCTACGACTACCTGCTCAAGGACGGCGTGGTGATCCACGAGTATTGCCAGCGCCCGCTGCACGGCAAGGTGGCGCTGGTGGATGACGACTGGAGCACCGTGGGTTCCAGCAACCTGGACCCGCTGAGCCTGTCGCTGAACCTGGAAGCCAATGTGCTGATTCGCGACCGGGCATTCAACCAGCAGCTGTACGAACGCCTCGAAGTGCTCAGCAAGCACCATTGCCAGACCATGCCGGAAAACCGCACGCCGCGCCTGTGGCTCTGGCGCTTGACCGTGGGTTTCCTGGTGTTCCATGTGATGCGCCATTTCCCGGCGTTGACGGGCTGGCTGCCGGCGCACAAACCGCGTTTGAAACCCTTTGAGAGTCGGGCCCATGACCGCTGAAGCCAACCGCTCGCGTTTTACACGCTGGAAGAAGCCGCTGACTGTCGCGTTCTTCCTCTTGCTGATCGTGTTGTTCACCCTGCTCGCCCGGCGCATCGACTGGAGCGAAGTGTTCCAGACCTTGGGCGACTTCAAGCTACGCACCTTGCTGATCGCCGGCACGCTGACGTTGTGCAGTTTTATCGTGTACGCCTGCTTCGACCTGATCGGCCGCACCTACATCCGCCAGCCCCTGCGCTGGAAGCAGATCCTGCCGGTGGGGATCATCAGCTATGCGTTCAACCTCAACCTGAGTGCGTGGGTCGGTGGTATCGCCATGCGTTATCGCCTGTATTCGCGCCTGGGGGTAAGCACCGGCAATATTGCCAAGATCCTCGGCTTGAGCCTGGCGACCAATTGGTTCGGCTATATGGCACTGGCCGGCGTCGTGTTCAGCAGCGGGTTGGTGACAATGCCACCGGGCTGGAAGCTCAGCAGCGGCGCCCTGCAAGGTGTCGGAGTATTGCTGGTGCTGGCGAGCCTGGGCTACTTGGCGGCCTGCCAGTTTTCGACAAAACGCGCGTGGGCGATTCGCGGTATCGAGATCAACCTGCCGTCGCTGCGCATGGCGTGTTTGCAACTGGCGCTCGGTGCGTTGAATTGGTCATTGATGGCGGCGGTGATTTTCACCCTGCTGCCGGCGAAGCTGGACTACCCGTTGGTGCTGGGGGTGTTGCTGATCAGTGCGATTGCCGGGGTGGTGACCCATATCCCTGCCGGGCTTGGGGTGCTGGAGGCGGTGTTTATTGCGCTGTTGCAGCATGAGGCGTCGCGGGGCAGCTTGCTCGCCGGGTTGATTGCGTATCGGGCGATCTACTTTATCTTGCCGTTGCTGATTGCGCTGGTGATGTACCTCGCGGTGGAAGCCAAGGCCAAGGCGTTGCGGGTGAAGAAGGCAGCGGCTTGACAGGCGGAGGATCAGGCACTCCTCAGCGGCTGGTTTTGGGGCTGCTACGCAGCCCAACGCCGGGCAAGTCCTAATGCCGTTCAGTTAAGCGTACATCACCTTCTGTAGGAGCGAGCTTGCTCGCGAAAAACGTCAACGATAACGCGTGTTTCCTGAATGAACGCGGCGCCTGTGAGTGCTTCGCGAGCAAGCTCGCTCCTACAAAAAAGCCTTAACTGAACGGCATTAGGGCAAGCCCGCTGGTTACAGAGCGCCCAATTCGTGGGCGCCAGGTTATTGGGACTGGATGATGCTCAACCGTTCGCCCACCACCATCTCGGTGATCCAGTCCACCAGGATTGAGGTGTAGGCCTGCTGGGAGACTGGGTCACTCAGGGCGTGGTCGGCGCCGTCGATGATGCGGTGGGTCAGGGAGTGTGTCCGCTGGCACGCCGCACGGTAGCTCATGATGGTCGCGTGGGGCACATGGTCGTCGGTTTCCGATTCGACGATCAGCACATCGCCGGTAAATTGCGCGCAGGCATGCAAGGCGCGGTTGGTTTGCGCGTGCACCAGCGTACTGCGGTAATCCATCAGGTCCGCCTTGTCCAAATCGCGCTTGGGCTTGAGCCATTCCTGGTCGCGGTACAGTGCCGGCACGCGCAGCGCCAGCCAGCGCACCGGGCGCAACGACGTCAGAATGGCGGCGAGGTAACCGCCGTAACTGGTGCCCACCACCGCCACCGCCGAGGTGTCGATGGCCGGGTGCGACAGCAGGCGGTCGTAGGCGGCCAACAGGTCGCGCAGGTTGTCTTCGCGGGTCACGCGGGACAACGGAATGCCAGTGCCCGCATGGCCACGCAGGTCGAAGGTCAGGCACACGCAGCCCAGGCCGGCGATGCCTTTGGCCCGTTCCAGATCACGCTCCTGGCTACCGCCCCAGCCGTGCACGAACAACACCCCAGGCACTTTGGACTTGGGGCTCAAGAACGTGCCGCTCATCTGTTCGCCGTCGATGTCGATCGCAATGCTTTCGCTTCTAGCCGTCATAAGGTTTAACCGTCACGTACTTGAGAAGAAAGTCGCTGTTTTCGGCCGGGCCGCGGTAAACCTCGATGGCATCCGCCGGCAGTGGCTGGTCCACGTAGGTTTCTACCGAGGACACATGAATGGCTTTAAGGCCCGGGTGGTTGATGAAGCTTTGCAGCGCCGCGACTTCCGCGCTGCTGGCCCCGCCCATGCGCCAGGACTGTTCAAGTACACCGCTGCGACGCTGGCCGTTGCTGTCCACGCCCTGGGCGATGTCGTAGTTGCGCCGTGAGGCATAAAAACCAGGGTAGGCCTCAAGGGCGGCGGCGTCGAAGACCTGGGCTTGCCGGATGGCCAGGCGTACGTCGTCGGACAGGTCGAGTTGCAGCAGGTCGTCGTAGTCACCCGGGACCACGATCAGGTTCGAGCCACCGTAGACCTCTTCACCCTGCCCGTCCTGGGTCAAGTATTGCTCGCCGCAATAGCTGAACCGGTGCGCGCCGATGAAACTCTGGCCCACACTATGAGTGACCACATCCTGAAGGTCCTGTTCCAATACCACACCGTCGTCGAACAGCTGCGCCGCTTCGGGGCGCGCCAGCAACGCGTCGAACTCATCCAGGCTACGGATCACTTGCTGGCCACGCCCGGCGCTGGCGTGCACAGGTTTCAACCGGATCGGCCCACTGTAGAGCAGGCGTGTCGCAGCTTCCCGCGCATCCTTGAGGGCAAACACGCTCAGGCCGTCCAACACCACATCGCGCACGCGCTCACCAAATAACGTCGACCAGCCCTCCGGGGCGACGGCTTCGGGGCCCAACACGCCGTGACTGATCGCCTTGGTACAGATGAAGTCGTGATCGACATAGCCGCCCCACAGGTCGTCAGGGCCACTAATACCGAATGGGCGCGCCTGGTCCGGGCCGACCAGGGTTTGGGTGGGCAGCACATACAGATCACGCCCAGCGTGCCGGTTGGGGTCGTAGCTGCCGCCAAACTTGAGGCCGAGGATCTGCGCCAGCCAGCGCGCCAGGGCGCGATTGGTTTCGACTTCATGCTGGGGCGCGCCCTCCCGCGTGGAATGGGCAACGACCAGCTTTTTGCGCTGCGTTGGGGTCATGCGTCCCCCTTGATTGTCCCGCCATGTGTGTGCAGACACTGCTGCAGGGATCAAGCCAAGGCCTGGCTCAAGGCGATGGCGTGGAAATCAAGTGGTTAGCTGAAAAGCGATGGCAGTTGGCCTGTTTGATTCTGCACGACAGCCGCGGATGGACGCGGTGTTCTGCACGATTCACACCCCAAACCGGCTGCGGTAATCACTGGGGGCCAGGCCGGTGATTTTCTTGAAGGTGGCGCGAAAGGCACTGGGGTCCTGATAACCCACGGTCCAGGCGATATGGTCGATGGTGCCGTTGGTGAACTCCAGCATCTGCCGAGCCTTGCCGACCCTCAAGTGCTGGCAGTATTCGGTGGGCTTCAACCCTGTTGCGCCGCGAAAGCGCCGCAGGAATGTACGCTCTTCCAGACCCGCCTCCTGGGCCATTGCCGCCACGCTGACATCCACCGCACCACTGGCCTGCAACCAGTGCTGCACCTTGAGGATCGCGCTGTCGCCGTGCCCGAGAATCGGCGCAAAGTTGCTGCCGCAGTGGCTGGCGCTGTCACTGTGCGCGATCACCAGGAACCGGGCGGTCTGGGCCGCAATGCTCGGGCCCATGGTGCGGTCAACCAGGCGCAGGCCAAGTTCGGACCAGGCCATCAGCCCGGCGGTCGTGATCAGGTCGCCGTCATCGACAATCGGTTTATCCGCCTCCAGGCGTACGGCTGGGTAACGAGCGGCGAAGGATGTGGCGGAGGACCAATGCGTGGTGGCGCTGCGCCCGTCCAGCAGGCCACTACGCGCCAGCATGATCGAACCAATGCACACGCCACCGAGAACCGTGCCCGCCGCGTGTTGCTGGCGAATCCACGCCAGCAACGCAGGCGGCGCTTGCTCGTCGGTGAACTCGCCAATCGAGGGCGGCACCAGCACGGCCATCAGCGGCAGATCAGGGCCGGGATGGCTGTCGAATACCCGCGCGGGGGTACCCTGGGCATCCACCTGCCAGTGGCTGACCCGCAGCAGCGGCAGTTGCGCGGATTGATGCTCGGCGGCGATCCGGTTGGCCACGCCGAACAGGTCGGTCAAGCCATGCACCGCAGCCAATTGCGCCCCTTGATAGATCAATACACCCAGCTCGACGATCGAGCGTTCCACGGCCATTGTCAGTTTTCCCCCTGTTATTGTCGGTGCAGCCAATCCTCGGCAGCGGCGCCAGCTAAGATACTGGCCCCATCAACCCATCACGAGGCAACACCCATGGCCAAGCAAGCACTCATCCTAATCGATATCCAGAACGACTACTTCCCCCAGGGCAAGTGGCCGCTCAGCGGCGTGGAAGCCGCGGCGGACAAGGCTGCACAAGTGCTCCAGGCCTTTCGCCAGGCGGGCGATGCGGTGATACATGTGCGCCATGAGTTCACCTCGCAGGATGCTCCCTTCTTTACACCGAACTCCGAGGGGGCGCACTTGCACCCCAAGGTGTTGAACGAGGGCAATGAGCCGGTGGTACTGAAGCATTTCGTGAATGCGTTCCGTGAAACCAACCTGCGTGAGCTGTTGGAACAACGCAGCATTACCGAACTGGTGGTGGTCGGCAGCATGAGCCACATGTGCATCGATGCGGTGGTGCGAGCGGCGGCGGACCTGGGCTACAAGGTCACGCTGATCCATGACGCCTGCGCCACGCGCGACCTGGAATTCAATGGCAAAGTCATCCCGGCGGCGCAGGTGCATGACGCTTATATGGCATCGCTGGCATTCGGCTATGCAGGCGTGGTGTCAGCGGATGAATACCTCAAGACACAAACGGCGGCCGCGTGACCGCCCCCCGTATGCTGCTGGCTTCAGCGCGTGGCGATGACGAACAGGCGCGGAAACGGCAGCAGCACGGTGCCATCGCCCAGGGCTGGGTAAGCCTGCGTAATCCGTGCCTGGTATTCCCGTAGGAATGCGGCCTTTTCCCCGTCGCTCAACGGCGCAAGAAATGGCCGCAATGCAGAACCTTTAAACCACTCCACCACCGCCGCATGATCCGCCAACGGATGCAGGTAGGTGGTGCGCCACACGTCGACGACGCTGCAGTGTTGGCTGAGTAGCTCGTAGTAGTAGCTCGCGGTGTGCCGCTCATGGTGTTTGACCGCACCGATCTTCGCGGACCATGGGCCGTCTGCCGCTACCTCTCGTGCCAACCGGTGGGCAGGCTCATCAAGGTTGTCCGGAGTTTGCACCGCCAGCGTGCCACCGGGCGTCAGTTGGTTGACCAGGTGCGGGTAGAGCGTGGCGTGATCGGGCAGCCATTGCAGGGAGGCGTTGGCCAGGATGACGTCGAAGGCCTGCTCGGGGCTCCAGGCACCGATATCCGCCCGTTCGAAGTTCAGCCCCGGCAGGCGTTTACGGGCGTCGACCAGCATGTCATCGGAGCTGTCCATGCCGGTGACCTGCGCTTGCGGGAAACGCCCGGCCAGCACTTCAGTGGAGTTACCGGGGCCACAGCCCAAGTCGACAGCGGTGCGCACCTCGGTATTGGGAATGGCCGCGACCAAGTCACGAACCGGGCGAGTGCGCTGTTGTTCAAACATCGTGTATTGCTTGGCAGACCAGGTCATCGCGGCTTTCCTTCTTTTTTAGAGGCGGCTTTTTAAAGGGTGAAGACAGCCTAAATCTTGTGAGCCATGAGAACAAATGCCAGGATTGACGACCTCCCATACCTGAAAAGTATCCCTATGTTGGAGTTGCGCCAACTCAGAGCCTTTGTCGCCATTGCCGAAGAAGGCTATATCACCCGCGCGGCGGAACGTTTGGGGATGCAGCAGCCACCGCTGACGCGACTGCTGCAAAGCCTTGAGGCCGAGCTGGGCGTTGTGCTGATGGAACGCCTGCCCCGTGGCGTGCGCCCAACCCCTGCCGGGCTGGCGTTGCTGGAGGAAGCGCGCGAGGTGTTGGCACGTGTCGACGGCGTGGCGGAGGTCGTGCGTCGCGCTGCCCGAGGTGAGCGCGGACGGCTGGCCATCGGGTTTACCAGTTCGGCCGCCCTGCACCCATTCGTGCCCAGTGTGCTGCGGCTGTTTCGCGAAACCTTCGTGGGCGTCTCGGTGGTGCTGGAGGAAGCAGGTACCGGCGAACTGCTGGATGCGCTGGTGCATGAAAAACTCGACGCAGCCTTTATCCGCTCACCGCTCAGCGGGATTCAATCGCTGCAGGACCAACCGATCCTCGTGGAGCCCATGTTGTTGGCACTGCCCACCGATCATCCCCTGGCACTCGACGCCGCCTCCCCCCTGCCTTTGGCGGCACTGGCTACTGAGTCCTTCGTACTCTATCGACGGCGCGTGGGGTTGGGTTTGTATGACGCGATCCTGGTGGCCTGCCGTGAAGCGGGGTTCAGCCCGCAAGTGGTGCAGGAAGCGCCGCGCATGACAGCAACCTTGAGCCTGGTGGCAGCGGGCCTTGGCGTATCCATCGTGCCGGCGTCGATGCAACGGCTGCGTGGAGACGGCATCGTCTATCGGCCACTGACGGATTGCCAGAACCTGGTGGCGCCGCTCCACCTGGCGACGCGAGCCGGTGATGACTCGGCCGTATTGCGGCGGTTCAAGGACATGGTGCTGACCACGGCGGCAACAGACGCCTGATCAGTAGCCATAAAAAACCCCCGCGGCCTGCGCCAGCGGGGGTTCTTGAGTATCGCTCGTTGCGGGTCTGCGACCTTAGAACGGGATATCGTCATCAAAGCTGTCGAAATCCGGAGCCGGTTGCGGAGCGGCCTGTTGTGGCGCTGGGCGCGACTCACGTTGTGGCTGCTGGCTTGGCTGCGGACGGGACTGCTGTGGGCGCGGTGCCGAGTTGGACATGCCGCCCTGGCCCTGTTGGTCACCCTGTGGACGGCCGCCCAGCAGTTGCATGGTGCCTTGCATGTCGACCACGATTTCAGTGGTGTAACGCTTGATACCGTCTTTTTCCCACTCGCGGGTTTGCAGCTTGCCTTCGATGTAGACCTGCGAGCCTTTGCGCAGGTATTCACCGGCGATCTCTGCCACCTTGCCGAACATCGACACGCGGTGCCATTCGGTTTTCTCGACCTTCTGGCCGGTCTGCTTGTCGGTCCACTGTTCGCTGGTCGCCAGACTCAGGTTGGTCACGGCATTACCGTTAGGCAAGTAGCGAACTTCGGGATCCTGGCCGCATGTACCGACCAATATGACTTTGTTAACCCCACGGGCCATAACGTTCTCCTAAGCTGGGCGCGCTGCCGGCACTGGGTTGACCAGTTGCTCGAGCGTCGCGCGATCCAATAATTCGGTGTCCAATTTGATGTAAATGGCTGCTTCTTCAGCAACCACGACTGCATCGGTTACCCCAACGACGGCCTTGAGGCGCTCTACCAGACCGCTTTCACGGATCGCCTCGGGCGATAGCGGCAAACGCAGACTTGTGACGTAGGGAGGTTCGCGCATGGTAACAGCAAAGGCCAGCCAAAGTGCAGCCAGCCCGGCACATCCCAGGAACACAACCGACAAACCGCCGTGCTGGAACATCCAGCCACCCATGATGCCGCCCAGTGCAGAACCAAGGAACTGGCTGGTGGAGTACACCCCCATTGCCGTGCCCTTGCCACCGGCCGGTGAAACTTTACTGATCAGCGAAGGCAACGAGGCCTCCAGCAGGTTGAATGCGGTGAAGAACACCACCGTACCGATTACCAGTGCCCGCAGGCTGTCGCCGAACTGCCAGAAGAATAGCTCAGTGAGCATCAGCGTCGCGACGGCGCCGAGTAAAACTCGTTTCATTTTGCGTTTCTTCTCGCCGTAGATGATGAAGGGGATCATGGCGAAGAACGAAATCAGGAGGGCAGTCAGGTAGACCCACCAGTGCTGCTCCTTGGGCAACCCGGCTTTTTGCACCAGGGCCAGGGGCAAGGCGACGAAACTGCACATCAGCATTGCGTGTAATACGAAGATACCTAAATCCAGGCGCAGCAAATCCGGATGCTTGAGTGTCGGCAACAGGGCCTTGCGGGCGACGCCCGACTCACGGTGCTGCAACGTGCCGGTGGAGCGCGGCACCATGAAGGCCACGATCACGATCCCGAACAACGCCATGCCGCCGGTGGCCAGGAACAAGCCGTGCAAGCCAAAGGCGCGCGTCAGCAACGGGCCGACCACCATCGCCACGGCGAACGACAGACCGATGGTCATGCCGATCATGGCCATGGCCTTGGTGCGGTGTTGCTCGCGGGTGAGGTCGGACAGCAACGCCATGACCGCTGCGGAAATTGCCCCGGCCCCCTGCAGGATACGTCCGGCGATCACGCCCCAGATCGAATCCGACTGGGCCGCGAGCACGCTGCCGAGAGCGAACACGATCAGCCCCAGGTAAATCACAGGGCGGCGGCCAATACGGTCGGAAATGATGCCGAATGGAATCTGGAAAATCGCCTGGGTCAGGCCATAGGCGCCAATGGCCAGGCCGATCAAGGCGGGGGTCGCTCCTGCGAGATCCATTCCATAGGTCGCCAGCACTGGCAACACCATAAACATGCCAAGCATACGGAAGGCGAACACCAGGGCCAGACCGCTTGCTGCTCGGGTCTCGCCGCTACTCATGCGTTCGCTGTGGGGATCGTGCATGGAAAAACCTCGTGTGAACCGGCGGCGATTCTACCAGTCCCATCGATTGAGAGGGTATATGCGGCGCTTTGCCGCGCAGCTTTCATGTAAGGCTGCACCCGGCACTTTGACAGTGTATATTCATCCAGTCTTTAGCCGTATACTCCTGCATTATTTACGCCCGCCGTGCGAGGCCATCTTGGACAAGATCCTGATTCGTGGGGCTAGAACCCACAACCTGAAGAACATCGACCTGACCCTGCCCCGGGACAAATTGATCGTCATCACCGGCTTGTCCGGCTCCGGCAAATCTTCCCTGGCGTTCGACACGCTGTATGCCGAAGGTCAGCGTCGCTATGTGGAATCGCTGTCGGCCTATGCCCGCCAGTTCCTGTCGATGATGGAAAAACCCGACGTCGACACCATTGAAGGCCTGTCGCCGGCGATTTCCATCGAACAGAAGTCGACGTCCCACAACCCGCGCTCCACCGTGGGCACCATCACCGAAATCTACGACTACCTGCGCCTGCTGTACGCGCGAGTGGGCATTCCCCGTTGCCCGGACCACGACATTCCACTGGAAGCCCAGACCGTCAGCCAGATGGTCGACCTGGTGCTGGCCCAACCGGAAGGCGCCAAGCTGATGCTGCTGGCGCCGGTGATTCGCGAACGCAAGGGTGAACACCTTTCCGTATTCGAAGAGCTGCGTGCGCAGGGCTTTGTGCGCGCACGCATCAACGGCAAGCTCTACGAACTGGACGAAGCGCCGAAGCTCGACAAGCAGAAGAAGCACTCGATCGATGTGGTGGTCGACCGCTTCAAAGTGCGGGCCGACCTGCAGCAGCGTCTGGCAGAATCGTTCGAGACTGCGTTGAAGCTGGCAGACGGTATAGCCCTGGTGGCGCCGATGGATGACGAGCCGGGCGAAGAGATCATCTTCTCCGCGCGCTTTGCCTGCCCGATCTGTGGCCATGCCATCAGCGAGCTGGAACCCAAGCTGTTCTCCTTCAACAACCCGGCCGGCGCCTGCCCGACCTGCGATGGCCTGGGCGTGAAGCAATTCTTCGACATCAAGCGCCTCGTTAACGGGGAGCTGACATTGGCGGAGGGCGCGATACGCGGCTGGGACAGACGTAACGTCTACTACTTCCAGATGCTGGGGTCGCTGGCGTCCCACTACAAGTTCAGCCTTGAAGTGCCATTCAATCAACTGTCGGCAGAACAGCAGAAAGTCATCCTCAATGGCAGTGGCTCGCAGAACGTCGATTTCAAATACCTGAACGACCGTGGCGATATCGTCAAGCGCTCCCACCCGTTCGAAGGCATCGTGCCGAACCTGGAGCGGCGCTACCGCGAGACTGAATCGGCGAGCGTGCGCGAAGAACTGGCGAAGTTCCTCAGCACTCAACCCTGCCCGGATTGCCGCGGCACTCGCCTGCGCCGTGAGGCGCGGCATGTGTGGGTTGGCGAGAAGACGCTGCCGGCAGTCACCAACCTGCCAATCGGCGATGCATGCGAGTACTTCGGTGCACTCAAGCTGACCGGGCGCCGTGGGGAAATTGCCGACAAGATCCTCAAGGAAATCCGCGAGCGCCTGCAGTTCCTGGTCAACGTTGGCTTGGACTACCTGTCGCTGGATCGCAGCGCCGATACGCTATCAGGCGGCGAAGCCCAGCGGATTCGCCTGGCCAGCCAGATTGGCGCCGGCCTGGTGGGTGTGCTGTACATCCTCGATGAGCCGTCGATCGGTCTGCACCAGCGCGACAATGATCGTCTCCTGGGCACCTTGAAGCACCTTCGGGATATCGGCAACACGGTGATTGTGGTCGAGCATGATGAAGACGCTATCCGCCTGGCGGACTACGTAGTCGATATCGGCCCTGGGGCTGGCGTGCATGGCGGTCATATTGTCGCCGAGGGCACGCCCGCCGAAGTCATGGCTCACCCTGACTCGTTGACCGGCAAGTACCTGTCTGGCCGAGTGAAGATTGAAGTGCCAGCCAAGCGTACGCCACGTAACAAGAAGATGGCATTGCACCTCAAGGGCGCGCGGGGCAACAACTTGCGCAATGTCGACCTGGAAATTCCCCTGGGCTTGCTGACGTGCGTAACCGGTGTTTCCGGTTCAGGCAAATCCACGCTGATCAACAACACCCTGTTCCCACTGAGTGCCACCGCCCTGAACGGCGCGACCACCCTGGAAGCGGCGGCACACGACAGCATCAAGGGCCTGGAGCACCTGGACAAAGTGGTCGATATCGACCAGAGCCCGATTGGCCGCACACCACGCTCCAATCCGGCAACCTACACAGGGCTGTTCACGCCGATTCGCGAACTGTTCGCTGGCGTTCCGGAATCTCGCTCGCGGGGCTACGGGCCTGGCCGGTTCTCGTTCAACGTCAAAGGCGGGCGCTGCGAAGCATGCCAGGGTGATGGCTTGATCAAGGTGGAGATGCACTTCCTGCCAGACATCTATGTGCCGTGCGATGTGTGCAAGAGCAAGCGCTACAACCGCGAAACCCTGGAGATCAAGTACAAGGGCAAGAGCATCCACGAAACCCTGGAAATGACTATCGAGGAAGCGCGGGTGTTCTTCGATGCGGTCCCGGCGCTGGCGCGCAAGCTGCAAACGCTGATGGATGTGGGCTTGTCCTATATCAAACTTGGGCAGTCCGCGACCACTCTATCCGGCGGTGAAGCGCAACGGGTGAAGCTGTCTCGCGAGCTGTCCAAGCGCGATACCGGCAAGACCTTGTATATCCTGGATGAGCCAACTACCGGCCTGCATTTCGCGGATATTCAACAGTTGCTGGATGTCTTGCATCGCCTGCGCGACCACGGCAACACCGTGGTGGTGATCGAGCACAATCTGGATGTGATCAAGACGGCCGACTGGCTGGTTGACCTCGGCCCGGAAGGCGGTTCCAAGGGTGGCCAGATCATTGCGGTGGGCACGCCGGAGCAGGTCTCCGAAATGCCACAGTCCCACACGGGTTACTACCTCAAGCCCTTGCTGGCGCGCGACCGGGCCTGATTTATCAAGCCCGATAAAAAAGCCCCCGTCACTTCAGCAGTGACGGGGGCTTTTTTGTAGCCGGGAATCAGAACTGCGATTGCAGGTAATTCTCCAAGCCAACCAACTTGATCAGGCCCAACTGCTTTTCCAGCCAATAGGTGTGATCTTCTTCGGTGTCATTCAACTGCACCCGCAGGATTTCCCGGGTGACATAGTCGTTGTGCTGCTCGCAGAGCTCGATGCCCTTGCAGAGCGCGGCACGCACCTTGTACTCGAGGCGCAGGTCGGCAGCGAGCATGTCAGGCACCGTGGTGCCCACATCAAGGTCATCGGGACGCATACGTGGCGTGCCTTCGAGCATCAGGATACGGCGCATCAGTGCGTCGGCGTGCTGTGCCTCTTCTTCCATTTCGTGATTGATACGCTCATAGAGCTCGGTAAAGCCCCAGTCTTCATACATGCGCGAATGGATGAAATATTGGTCACGAGCAGCCAGTTCGCCCGTCAGCAACGTGTTGAGGTAATCGATTACGTCGGGGTGACCTTGCATCGCCCTACATCTCCCTGCTTGAAAGTCTGTAGTTTGAACCATGATGACTCCCAGGTCACGGGATCAACAGCAGAAAAGTGCAGATTTACTGAGAAAAGTAGTCGAATTAACGCAAAAACCGCCCAAATGAGGGCGGTTCTGCTTATCGTTTAGAGTCAGTTAAGCGATACACCGAGCGCCTTTGCGATTGCTTCTCCATAAGCAGGATCAGCCTTGAAAAAGTGCTGCAATTGGCGCTGGACGACATCGCTGGAAACACCGGCCATGGCTCCGGCGATGTTGCTGGTGAGCAACGCTTTCTGCTCATCATTCATCAGGCGGAACAACGCGCCGGCGTGGCTGTAATAGTCGGTGTCTTCGCGGTGATCGTAACGATTCGCCGCACCGCTCAGGGCCAAGGCAGGCTCAGCGTATTGTGGTGCTTGCTTCGGTGCGTCAGCGTAGCTGTTTGGCTCGTAGTTAGGAGCCGCGCCACCATTACTGCCGAATGCCATCGAACCATCACGTTGATAGCTGTTCACCGGGCTACGTGGGGCGTTTACCGGCAGTTGCTGATGATTGGTACCAACGCGGTAGCGGTGAGCATCTGCATAAGCGAAGACACGCCCTTGAAGCATACGGTCTGGCGACAGACCAACACCTGGCACCATGTTGCTTGGACCGAACGCTGCTTGTTCTACTTCGGCGAAGTAGTTCTGCGGGTTGCGGTTGAGCTCCAATTCACCGACTTCGATCAATGGGAATTCCTTCTGCGACCAGGTCTTGGTCACGTCAAAAGGGTTCTCGTAATGAGCGTTGGCCTGGGCCTCGGTCATGATCTGAATGCACACACGCCATTTCGGGAAGTCACCGCGCTCGATCGCACCGAACAGATCACGCTGTGCATAATCAGGATCGGTACCTGCCAGCCGCGCTGCTTCTGCCGGCGCCAGGTTCTTAATGCCCTGCTTGGTTTTGTAGTGCCACTTGACCCAGTGACGCTCACCCTTGGCATTAATCAGGCTGTAGGTGTGACTGCCGAAGCCATGCATGTGACGGTAGCCATCAGGAATGCCCCGGTCCGAAAACAGGATAGTGACCTGATGCAGCGCCTCTGGAGAGTGCGACCAGAAGTCCCACATCATCTGCGCGCTCTTCAAGTTGCTTTGCGGCAGGCGCTTTTGGGTGTGAATGAAGTCAGGGAATTTCAACGGATCGCGGATGAAGAACACCGGAGTGTTGTTACCGACGATGTCCCAGTTGCCTTCTTCGGTGTAGAACTTCAAGGCAAAACCACGTGGGTCACGTTCAGTGTCAGCCGAACCACGCTCACCACCTACCGTGGAGAACCGCAGGAACGTCGGGGTTTGCTTGCCCACGGCCTCGAACAGCTTGGCACTGGTGTACTGAGTGATGTCTCGGGTGACCGTGAAGGTGCCATAGGCACCCGAACCCTTGGCGTGCACGCGACGCTCTGGAATATTTTCGCGGTTGAAGTGGGCGAGCTTCTCGATCAGGTGAAAGTCGTCGAGCAGCAACGGACCTCGTGGGCCGGCGGAACGGGAATTCTGGTTGTCCGCAACGGGTGCACCGCTGGCGGTGGTAAGGATTTTGTTCTGGCTCATGTTCAGTTTTCCTCTGGTCGGACTTGGAACTACAGGCTAATCGGCTTGGAGGAAGTATTAATCATCAACATGACGGCTACAAATTCATTAAATTGTGAGCCTCAATAGAAAATTTCTACCAACAATCCAAACCCCATAGTGCCCAACGCCACAGCAGGAAACTTGTACATATCGCGCTTTTGTCGCGCGCACAAAAAACCGGGCACTAGGCCCGGTTCTTCGTTACAGACTGTCGTCTTACTCGGCGCTTACAGCTTCGCCGGCAGTAGCACGATCAACCAACTCGACGTACGCCATAGGCGCGTTGTCGCCAGTGCGGAAACCGCACTTGAGGATGCGCAGGTAGCCACCCTCACGGGTAGCATAACGCTTGCCCAGGTCGTTGAAGAGCTTACCAACGATAGCTTTCGAACGAGTACGGTCGAAAGCCAGACGGCGGTTAGCCAGGCTGTCTGTCTTAGCCAAAGTGATCAGCGGCTCAGCAACGCGACGCAGTTCTTTAGCTTTCGGCAGTGTAGTTTTGATCAGCTCGTGCTCGAACAGCGACACCGCCATGTTTTGGAACATGGCCTTGCGGTGCGAGCTGGTACGGCTCAGGTGACGACCACTTTTACGATGACGCATGGTTCATTCCTTACCAAACTCACGTTCGGTGATTACGACGATCAGGCAGTCGCCTTGTCGTCCTTCTTAAGACTTGCAGGCGGCCAGTTGTCGAGGCGCATGCCGAGGGACAGACCGCGGGAGGCCAGAACGTCCTTGATTTCAGTCAAGGATTTCTTGCCCAGGTTCGGAGTCTTCAACAGTTCTACTTCGGTACGCTGAATCAGGTCGCCGATGTAGTAAATGTTTTCCGCCTTAAGGCAGTTAGCCGAACGTACAGTCAGTTCCAGATCGTCAACCGGGCGAAGCAGGATCGGATCGATCTCGTCTTCCTGCTCGATTACCACTGGTTCGCTGTCACCTTTGAGGTCGACGAACGCAGCCAACTGCTGTTGCAGAATGGTTGCAGCGCGGCGGATAGCCTCTTCAGGATCCAGAGTACCGTTGGTTTCCAGATCAATAACCAGCTTGTCCAGGTTAGTACGCTGCTCGACACGGGCGTTTTCCACCACGTATGCGATACGGCGAACCGGGCTGAACGAAGAGTCAAGCTGCAAGCGACCAATGCTGCGGCTTTCGTCTTCATCGCTCTGACGCGAGTCGGCCGGTTCATAACCACGACCACGAGCTACAGTGAGCTTCATGTTCAGGGCGCCGTTAGACGCCAGGTTAGCGATTACGTGATCGGGGTTAACGATCTCGACATCATGATCCAGCTGAATATCGGCAGCGGTAACCACCCCCGAACCCTTCTTCGACAAGGTCAGCGTAACTTCGTCACGGCCGTGCAGCTTGATAGCCAGACCTTTAAGGTTCAACAGGATTTCAATTACGTCTTCCTGTACACCTTCGATGGCGCTGTACTCGTGGAGCACACCGTCAATCTCGGCCTCGACTACTGCACAGCCGGGCATTGAGGACAACAGGATGCGGCGCAGCGCGTTGCCCAGGGTGTGGCCAAAACCACGCTCGAGAGGCTCGAGAGTGATCTTGGCGCGGGTTGGACTGACAACCTGCACATCAATATGGCGGGGTGTCAGGAACTCATTTACCGAAATCTGCATGGATGCACCTATTTTCTAGCCCTTACTTGGAGTAGAGCTCGACAATCAGGCTTTCGTTGATGTCGGCGGACAGATCACTGCGAGCAGGAACGTTCTTGAAAACGCCCGACTTCTTCTCAGTGTCTACTTCTACCCATTCTACGCGGCCACGTTGGGCACACAGATCGAGAGCTTGGACAATGCGAAGTTGGTTTTTTGCTTTCTCGCGAACTGCGACCACGTCACCAGCACGAACCTGGTAGGACGGAACGTTTACGGTCTGGCCGTTAACGCTGATCGACTTGTGCGATACCAGCTGACGGGATTCGGCACGAGTAGAACCAAAGCCCATACGGTATACAACGTTGTCCAGACGGCATTCGAGCAGTTGCAGCAGGTTTTCACCGGTTGCACCTTTCTTGCCAGCAGCTTCTTTGTAGTAGCCGCTGAACTGACGCTCGAGAACGCCGTAGATACGACGGACCTTCTGCTTTTCACGCAGTTGGGTGCCGTAATCGGACTGGCGACCGCGGCGTTGGCCGTGGATACCAGGTGCTGCTTCGATGTTGCACTTCGATTCGATCGCGCGCACGCCGCTCTTCAGGAAGAGATCGGTGCCTTCGCGACGAGCGAGTTTGCATTTTGGACCAATGTAACGAGCCATTCTTTACAATCTCCTGGATTACACGCGGCGCTTCTTCGGCGGACGGCACCCGTTGTGCGGGATTGGCGTCACGTCGGTGATGCTGGCGATCTTATAGCCACAGCCGTTCAAAGCACGGACAGCAGACTCACGACCTGGACCTGGACCTTTGACGTTAACGTCGAGGTTTTTCAGGCCATATTCCAGCGCAGCTTGACCAGCACGTTCAGCAGCTACTTGAGCAGCAAACGGGGTGGACTTGCGGGAACCGCGGAAACCCGAACCACCGGAGGTAGCCCAAGAAAGCGCGTTACCTTGACGGTCGGTGATGGTCACGATGGTGTTGTTAAAAGATGCATGGATGTGGGCGATGCCATCAACCACTGTCTTTTTAACTTTTTTACGAGGACGAGCAGCAGGTTTTGCCATGATAATTTTCCTGTCGATTCGCTGGGGCGATTACTTGCGGATCGGCTTACGCGGACCTTTACGGGTACGCGCGTTAGTCTTGGTACGCTGACCGCGTACTGGAAGACCACGACGATGACGCAGACCGCGATAGCAACCGAGGTCCATCAAACGCTTGATTTTCATGTTGATTTCGCGACGCAGGTCACCTTCAGTGGTGAACTTCGCCACTTCGCCACGCAGCAATTCAATCTGCTCGTCGCTCAGATCCTTGATCTTAGCGGCTGGGTTTACCCCAGCAACTGCGCAAATTTTCTGCGCAGTAGTGCGACCAACACCATAGATGTAGGTCAGCGAGATAACAGTGTGCTTGTTATCTGGAATGTTAACGCCTGCAATACGGGCCATTCAGTGGGACTCCAATTGACAGCTACCTACGCCCCGGAAGCCAAGAAATAGGGCGCGAGATAATATCGCTGTAATAACAAATAATCAACCCGGCAGCGCACTAGCTGCCGGGCTTCAAGCGGATCACACTCAGCCTTGGCGCTGTTTGTGACGCGGTTCCGCGCTGCAAATTACTCGAACAACACCTTCGCGGCGAATAATCTTGCAGTTACGGCACAGCTTTTTCACCGATGCACGAACTTTCATCACCAACTCCTCGAACCTTATGGGTACTCAGCGCAACATGCCGCTGCCGTAACCCTTCAGGTTGGCTTTCTTCATCAGGGATTCGTACTGGTGCGAAACGAGGTGCGATTGTACTTGGGACATGAAGTCCATCACAACCACGACCACGATCAGCAACGAGGTCCCGCCAAGGTAGAACGGAACGTTTGCTGCAACCACCAGGAACTGGGGCAACAAGCAGACGGCCGTCATATATAGAGCACCGAACAGGGTCAAACGAGTCAGAACGCCATCAATGTAGCGTGCAGACTGCTCACCTGGACGGATGCCCGGAATAAAGGCACCGGACTTCTTCAGGTTTTCCGCTACGTCTTTCGGATTGAACATCAACGCCGTATAGAAGAAGCAGAAGAAAATAATCCCTGCACTAAACAGCAGAATATTCAACGGCTGACCAGGAGCGATCGACTGAGAGAGGTCCTGCAGCCAGCCCATATTTTCAGACTGACCAAACCAGGTACCCAACGAAGCCGGAAACAGCAAGATGCTGCTCGCGAAAATTGCCGGAATAACACCGGCCATATTCACTTTCAGCGGCAAGTGGCTGGTCTGCGCAGCAAAAACCTTGCGGCCCTGCTGACGCTTGGCGTAGTGAACAGCAATACGACGCTGGCCACGCTCAATGAACACCACAAAACCGATAATCGCTACTGCCAGCAAACCGATGGCAACCAAGGCGAAAATGTTGATATCACCCTGACGTGCAGACTCGAAAGACTGCCCGATTGCTCTCGGAAGACCGGCGACGATACCTGCGAAAATCAACATCGAGATACCGTTGCCAACACCACGCTCAGTAATCTGCTCACCCAGCCACATCATGAACATCGCACCAGCCACAAACGTGGATACCGCGACGAAATGGAAGCCAAAGTCACCAGTGAACGCAACACCCTGCCCCGCCAGGCCAACGGACATGCCGATAGCTTGAACCAGGGCGAGGATGACAGTGCCGTAGCGGGTGTACTGGCTAATCTTGCGACGGCCAGCTTCACCTTCCTTCTTCAACTGCTCCAGCTGCGGGCTGACGGCTGTCATCAGTTGCATGATGATCGATGCCGAGATGTACGGCATGATCCCCAGTGCAAAAATGCTCATCCGTTCCAGCGCGCCGCCAGAAAACATGTTGAACAAGCTAAGAATGGTCCCCTCATTCTGTCGAAACAGGTCTGCGAGTCGGTCCGGATTGATACCTGGAACCGGGATGTGTGCGCCTATTCGGTAGACGATAATCGCCAGGAACAGAAAACGCAGACGAGCCCAAAGTTCAGACATACCGCCTTTGCCGAGCGCTGAGAGAGCACCTTGCTTAGCCATTTATTCCTCGAACTTGCCGCCAGCTGCTTCGATAGCCGAACGCGCACCTTTGGTGGCGCCGATTCCCTTGCCGATAGTGACAGCGCGAGTCACTTCACCGGACAGCATGATTTTCACACGCTGTACGTTGACGTTGATCACGTTGGCATCTTTCAGGGTCTGCACAGTAACGATGTCGCCTTCCACTTTAGCCAGCTCGGACAGACGCACTTCTGCGCGGTCCATGGCCTTCAGGGAAACGAAACCGAACTTAGGCAGGCGACGATGCAGCGGCTGTTGACCGCCTTCAAAGCCTGGAGCAATGGTGCCACCGGAGCGGGAGGTTTGACCTTTGTGGCCACGGCCACCAGTCTTACCCAAACCGCTACCGATACCACGGCCCGGACGATGCTTTTCGCGACGGGAACCCGGCGCTGGACTCAGATCATTGAGTTTCATCGATTAACCCTCGACACGCAGCATGTAGTAAGCCTTGTTGATCATCCCGCGATTCTCGGGAGTATCCTGGACTTCTACAGTGTGACCGATGCGACGCAGACCCAAACCCTTAACGCACAATTTGTGGTTAGGGATGCGGCCGGTCATGCTTTTGATCAGCGTTACTTTAACGGTAGCCATGATCAGAAGATCTCCTTGACGCTTTTGCCACGCTTGGCGGCAATGGATTCAGGAGATTGCATAGCTTTCAAACCTTTGAAAGTGGCGTGAACCACGTTTACCGGGTTAGTCGAGCCGTAGCACTTGGCCAGAACGTTCTGAACGCCAGCAACTTCGAGGACAGCACGCATAGCGCCGCCAGCGATGATACCGGTACCTTCAGAAGCAGGCTGCATGTACACCTTCGAAGCGCCATGAGCAGACTTCATTGCGTACTGCAGAGTGGTGCCGTTCAGGTCAACTTGAATCATGTTGCGACGAGCAGCTTCCATTGCCTTCTGGATCGCAGCAGGCACTTCACGTGACTTGCCACGGCCGAAGCCAACACGCCCTTTACCATCACCAACCACGGTCAACGCGGTGAAAGTGAAGATACGGCCGCCTTTAACGGTTTTGGCTACGCGGTTAACTTGAACCAGCTTCTCAATGTAGCCTTCGTCGCGCTTTTGGTCGTTATTTGACATAACTTAGAACTCCAGCCCAGCTTCACGAGCAGCATCAGCCAGCGCTTTAACGCGGCCGTGGTACTTGAAGCCAGAGCGGTCGAAAGCCACTTGCGAGACGCCAGCGGCCTTAGCACGCGTAGCGACCAGCTGGCCAACCTTTGTGGCCGCGTCGATGTTGCCAGTGGCACCATCACGCAGTTCTTTATCCAAAGTCGAGGCGCTGGCCAGGACTTTGTTGCCGTCGGCCGAGATGACCTGGGCGTAGATGTGCTGCGACGAGCGGAACACGCAGAGACGCACGACTTCTAGTTCGTGCATTTTCAGGCGTGCTTTGCGAGCGCGACGCAGTCGAGTAACTTTTTTGTCGGTCATTTGCTATGCCCTACTTCTTCTTGGCTTCTTTACGACGGACGACTTCGTCCGCGTAGCGCACACCTTTGCCTTTGTACGGCTCTGGTGGACGGAAGTCGCGGATCTCAGCGGCCACCTGACCTACCAGCTGCTTATCGATGCCCTTGATCAGGATATCGGTCTGGCTAGGAGTCTCAGCGGTGATGCCTTCCGGCAGTTCGTAATCCACTGGGTGCGAGAAGCCAAGGGCCAGGTTCAAAACCGAGCCTTTTGCTTGCGCTTTGTAACCAACACCGACCAGCTGGAGCTTACGCTCGAAGCCTTGGCTTACGCCTTGGACCATGTTGTTTACCAACGCACGCGTGGTACCGGCCATTGCGCGAGTTTGTTGATCGCCATTGCGAGCAGCGAAACGCAGCTCACCAGCTTCTTCAACGATCTCAACGGACGAATGGATGTTCAGTTCAAGAGTACCCTTGGCACCCTTCACCGAAAGCTGTTGGCCTGCGAATTTGACTTCGACACCGGCTGGCAGCTTAACGGGGTTCTTAGCGACGCGAGACATGCTTATCCCCCCTTAGAACACAGTGCAAAGAACTTCGCCGCCGACACCGGCAGCGCGCGCAGCACGATCCGTCATCACACCTTTGTTGGTGGAGACGATAGACACGCCAAGACCGCCACGAACTTTCGGCAGATCCTCAACGGACTTGTACTGACGCAGGCCTGGACGGCTAACGCGCTTCACTTCCTCGATGACCGGACGGCCTTCGAAGTACTTCAGCTCGATGGACAGCAGTGGCTTGATTTCGCTGCTGATCTGATAACCCGCAATGTAGCCTTCGTCTTTCAGGACTTTGGCAACAGCTACCTTCAACGTGGAAGATGGCATGCTTACGACGGACTTTTCAGCCATCTGGGCATTACGGATACGAGTTAGCATGTCCGCTAACGGGTCCTGCATACTCATGGGCTAGACGCTCCTAATACAAAAAAATTAGCCTTACGGCTACATATGTCGCTGAGTATCTCCGGGCATAGAAAACACGGGCTCAGGCGAGCCGGGTATTCTAGACACACTCCGGAAATGAAACAAGCCCCAAAAGGGGCTTGTTCCAGATTCAAGGTACCGGCGGTCAGCATCTTGCGATCCCGACCACCCGGACTTTGAAAGTACTTACCAGCTGGCTTTAACCAGACCAGGTACGTCGCCACGCATTGCCGCTTCACGCAGTTTGTTACGGCCGAGGCCGAACTTGCGGTAAACGCCGTGTGGACGACCAGTCAGGCGGCAGCGGTTACGCATGCGCGAGGCGCTTGCGTCACGTGGCTGCTTCTGCAGAGCAACTGTAGCTTCCCAACGCGCTTCTGGACTTGCGTTCAGATCAACGATGATTGCTTTCAGTGCTGCACGCTTCTTGGCGTACTTGGCAACCGTGAGCTGACGTTTCAGCTCGCGGTTTTTCATGCTCATCTTGGCCATGGTCCTACTCCAATCAGTTGCGGAACGGGAATTTGAAAGCACGCAACAGGGCGCGACCTTCATCATCGTTCTTGGCAGTGGTGGTCAGGGTGATGTCCAGACCGCGGAGAGCATCGATCTTGTCGTAGTCGATTTCCGGGAAAATGATCTGCTCTTTCACGCCCATGCTGTAGTTACCACGACCATCGAAGGACTTGGCATTCAGGCCGCGGAAGTCGCGAACCCGAGGCAGGGAGATCGACAGCAGACGATCCAGGAATTCGTACATACGCTCACGGCGCAGAGTCACTTTGACACCGATCGGCCAACCTTCACGGACTTTAAAGCCAGCGATGGATTTCCGAGCGTAAGTCACAACGACTTTTTGACCGGTGATCTTTTCCAGGTCAGCAACAGCGTGCTCGATGACTTTTTTGTCGCCGATCGCTTCGCCCAGACCCATGTTCAGGGTGATTTTGGTAACGCGCGGAACTTCCATCACGTTCCCGAGCTTAAGTTCTTCCTTAAGCTTGGGGGCGATTTCCTTCCGGTAAATCTCTTGTAGTCGTGCCATGGTCTTATCTACCTAGCAGTGTTCAAGCATCAACCGCTTTTTGGGTCGACTTGAAGACACGAATTTTCTTACCGTCTTCTACTTTGAAACCAACACGATCAGCCTTGTTGGTTTCGCCGTTGAAGATGGCGACGTTAGAAGCGTGCAATGGCGCTTCTTTCTCGACGATACCGCCCTGTACGCCCGACATCGGGTTAGGCTTGGTATGACGCTTGACCAGGTTCAGACCACCAACGACCAGACGGTCGTCAGCGAGAACCTTCAGCACCTTACCGCGCTTACCTTTGTCTTTGCCGGCGATCACGATGATCTCGTCGTCACGACGAATCTTTTGCATGTCGGATCTCCTTACAGCACTTCTGGGGCGAGCGAGACGATCTTCATGAACTTCTCAGTACGAAGTTCACGGGTCACTGGCCCAAAGATACGGGTGCCGATCGGCTCTTGCTTGTTGTTCAGAAGAACAGCAGCGTTGCCATCAAAGCGGATAATGGAGCCATCTGCACGACGTACGCCGTGACGAGTGCGGACTACAACAGCAGTCATCACTTGGCCTTTTTTCACTTTACCGCGAGGAATTGCTTCCTTAACGGTAACTTTGATGATGTCACCGATACCAGCGTAACGACGATGGGAGCCACCCAGCACCTTGATGCACATAACACGGCGAGCGCCGCTGTTATCGGCCACATCGAGCATGGATTGAGTCTGAATCATATAATTTCTCCGACCCCTAGTCCTTAGACTTCCACAGCGCGTTCGAGAACATCAACCAGTGCCCAAGACTTAGTCTTGGCCAGCGGACGAGTTTCACGAATAGTGACTTTGTCGCCGATGTGGCACTGATTGGTTTCGTCGTGCGCGTGCAGCTTAGTCGAACGCTTAACATATTTACCGTAGATCGGGTGCTTAACGCGACGCTCGATCAGAACGGTGATGGTTTTGTCCATCTTGTCGCTGACAACACGGCCAGTCAGCGTACGGACAGTCTTTTCGGCTTCAGCCATGATCACTTACCTGCCTGCTGGTTGAGCACAGTCTTCACGCGAGCAATGTCACGCTTAACTTGCGAGAGCAGATGAGACTGCCCCAACTGGCCAGTTGCTTTCTGCATACGCAGATTGAACTGGTCGCGCAGCAGGCCGAGCAGTTGCTCGTTCAGCTGCTGTGCGGATTTTTCACGAAGTTCATTCGCTTTCATCACATCACCGTCCGTTTAACAAAGGCGGTGGCGAGCGGCAGCTTTGCAGCAGCCAGGGCAAAAGCCTCACGCGCCAGCTCTTCAGTTACACCCTCGATTTCATACAGGACTTTGCCTGGCTGAATCTGGGCTACCCAGTATTCCACGTTACCCTTACCTTTACCCATCCGAACTTCGAGGGGCTTTTTGGAAATCGGCTTGTCCGGGAATACACGGATCCAGATCTTGCCGCCACGTTTTACGTGACGGGTCAGAGCACGACGCGCTGACTCGATCTGACGAGCGGTGAGACGACCACGAGCTACAGACTTCAGCGCGAATTCGCCGAAGCTGACTTTGCTACCGCGCTGAGCCAGACCACGGTTGTGGCCTGTCATCTGCTTGCGGAACTTCGTACGCTTTGGTTGCAACATTTGGCGTACCCCTTACTTAGCAGCTTTTTTACGAGGCGCTGGTGCTTGTGGTTTCAGTTCTTCTTGGCGACCACCAATTACTTCGCCTTTGAAGATCCAAACCTTTACACCGATCACACCGTAAGTGGTGTGAGCTTCGTAGTTGGCATAGTCGATGTCGGCACGCAGGGTGTGCAACGGCACACGACCTTCGCGATACCATTCAGTACGTGCGATTTCAGCACCGCCGAGACGACCGCTCACTTGGATTTTGATGCCTTTGGCACCAATGCGCATGGCGTTCTGTACAGCGCGCTTCATAGCGCGACGGAACATTACGCGACGCTCCAGCTGCTGAGCTACGCTCTGCGCAACCAGCATACCGTCGAGCTCCGGCTTGCGGATCTCTTCGATATTGATGTGCACAGGCACACCCATTTGCTTGGTCAGGTCCTGACGCAGTTTCTCAACATCTTCACCTTTCTTCCCGATAACGATACCTGGACGAGCGGTGTGGATGGTGATACGTGCAGTTTGCGCCGGACGATGGATATCGATACGGCTTACGGACGCGCTTTTTAGTTTGTCTTGGAGATACTCACGCACCTTCAGATCAGCGAACAAATAGTCCGCATAAGTCCGACCGTCTGCGTACCAGACGGAGGTGTGCTCCTTGACGATTCCCAGGCGAATGCCAATGGGATGTACTTTCTGACCCATCTCTTCGACTCCGTTACTTGTCAGCAACCTTGACAGTGATATGGCAAGACCGCTTGACGATGCGATCAGCACGGCCTTTGGCACGCGGCATGATACGCTTCAGCGAACGCCCTTCGTTGACGAAAACGGTGCTGACCTTCAGGTCATCAACGTCTGCGCCTTCGTTATGCTCGGCGTTGGCTACGGCCGACTCCAGCACTTTCTTCATGATCTCGGCGGCTTTCTTACTGCTGAAAGCCAACAGGTTGAGCGCTTCGCCCACCTTCTTCCCGCGGATCTGGTCGGCGACCAAGCGGGCTTTCTGGGCGGAGATTCGAGCGCCCGACAACTTAGCGGCTACTTCCATTTCCTTACCCCTTAACGCTTGGCTTTCTTGTCTGCCACGTGCCCACGATAAGTGCGGGTACCGGCAAACTCGCCTAGTTTGTGGCCGACCATGTCTTCGTTAACGAGAACTGGGACGTGCAGACGACCGTTGTGTACTGCGATGGTCAAACCGACCATTTGTGGCAGGATCATCGAACGACGCGACCAGGTCTTAACTGGTTTGCGATCGTTCTTTTCCGCCGCCACTTCGATCTTCTTCAGTAGGTGAAGATCAATAAAAGGACCTTTTTTCAGAGAACGTGGCACTGTCGTATCCCTCTATTTACTTGCGACGACGGACGATCATTTTGTCGGTACGCTTATTACCACGAGTCTTCGCGCCCTTAGTCGGGAAGCCCCATGGCGATACCGGATGACGACCACCAGAGGTACGACCTTCACCACCACCGTGTGGGTGGTCAACCGGGTTCATGGCAACACCACGAACGGTTGGGCGAACGCCACGCCAGCGTTTGGCACCAGCTTTACCCAGCGAACGCAGGCTGTGCTCGGAGTTCGAGACTTCACCCAGGGTCGCGCGGCATTCAGCCAGCACTTTACGCATCTCACCAGAACGCAGACGCAGGGTCACGTAGACACCTTCACGAGCGATCAGCTGAGCCGAAGCACCAGCGGAACGAGCGATTTGCGCGCCTTTACCTGGCTTCAATTCGATGCCGTGTACGGTGCTACCAACTGGAATGTTGCGCAGTTGCAGAGCGTTGCCCGGCTTGATCGGTGCCAAGGCACCTGCGATCAGCTGGTCGCCAGCGCTCACGCCTTTAGGGGCGATGATGTAGCGACGCTCGCCATCTGCGTACAGCAGCAGAGCGATGTGAGCAGTACGGTTTGGATCGTATTCGATACGCTCGACAGTGGCAGCGATGCCATCTTTGTCGTTGCGACGGAAGTCGACCAGACGATAATGCTGCTTATGGCCACCACCGATGTGACGAGTGGTAATACGACCATTGTTGTTACGACCACCAGTCTTCGATTTCTTCTCGAGCAGCGGTGCGTGAGGAGCGCCTTTATGCAGCTCCTGGTTGACCACCTTGACCACAAAACGGCGGCCAGGGGAAGTCGGTTTGCATTTAACGATTGCCATGATGCACCCCTTCCTTACTCAGCACTGCTGCTGAAATCGAGATCTTGGCCTGGTTGAAGGGAGATAACTGCCTTCTTCCAGTCATTACGCTTGCCCAGACCGCGAGCAGTGCGCTTGCTCTTACCCAGAACATTCAGGGTAGTAACACGCTCTACTTTCACGCTGAACAGGCTTTCGACGGCCTTCTTGATTTCCAGCTTGGTTGCGTCAGTCGCAACCTTGAAAACGAACTGGCCTTTCTTGTCAGCCAGAACCGTAGCCTTTTCGGAAACGTGCGGGCCAAGCAGAACTTTAAATACGCGTTCCTGGTTCATCCCAGCAGCTCCTCGAATTTCTTCACGGCCGACACGGTGATCAACACCTTGTCGTATGCGATCAGACTAACTGGATCGGAACCTTGCACGTCACGTACATCAACGTGTGGCAGGTTGCGAGCAGCCAGGTACAGGTTCTGATCAACAGCTTCAGACACGATCAAGACGTCAGTCAGGCCCATGCCGTTCAGCTTGTTCAGCAGATCTTTGGTTTTCGGCGCTTCAACAGCGAAGTCCTGAACCACGACCAGACGATCAGTACGCACGAGTTCAGCAAGGATGGAGCGCAGTGCTGCGCGATACATCTTCTTGTTGAGCTTCTGAGTGTGATCCTGCGGACGAGCTGCGAAAGTGGTACCGCCGCCACGCCAGATTGGGCTACGGATAGTACCGGCACGAGCACGGCCAGTACCTTTCTGACGCCAAGGGCGCTTACCGCCACCACGAACGTCGGAACGGGTCTTTTGCTGCTTGCTACCTTGACGGCCGCCGGCCATGTAGGCCACGACTGCTTGGTGAACCAGCGTCTCGTTGAATTCGCCGCCAAATGTCAGTTCGGAAACTTCGATCGCTTGAGCGTCATTTACATTTAATTGCATGTCAGCTTCCCCTTAACCGCGAGCCTTGGCCGCTGGACGTACAACCAGGTTGCCGCCAGTAGCGCCAGGAACAGCACCCTTGACCAACAACAGATTGCGTTCAGCGTCGACGCGCACTACTTCGAGGGACTGCACGGTCACGCGCTCAGCGCCCATATGACCGGACATTTTTTTGCCCTTGAATACACGACCAGGAGTCTGGCACTGGCCAATAGAGCCCGGGACGCGGTGGGAAACGGAGTTACCGTGAGTGTTGTCTTGGCCACGGAAATTCCAACGCTTGATCGTACCCTGGAAGCCTTTACCCTTGGACTGACCGGTTACATCAACCAGTTGACCAGCGGCGAAGATTTCAGCGTTGATCAGATCGCCTGCCTGGTAGTCGCCTTCTTCAAGACGGAACTCCATAACAGTACGACCAGCTGCAACGTTTGCTTTAGCGAAGTGACCTGCTTGAGCAGCAGTCACGCGCGAAGCACGACGCTCGCCGACAGTGACTTGCACTGCACGATAGCCATCGGTTTCTTCAGTTTTGAACTGGGTGACGCGATTCGGCTCGATCTCAATGACCGTGACCGGAATGGAGACACCTTCTTCGGTGAAAATACGGGTCATACCGCATTTACGACCGACTACACCAATAGTCATGTTGTAAACCTCATGAGTGTACGGGGCTTTCACCCGCTATGGCCGCCCATTTCAGAGCGTTACACGACTAAGACCCAAGTCTTAGCCGAGGCTGATCTGTACTTCCACACCGGCCGCCAGATCAAGCTTCATAAGTGCATCAACGGTTTTATCCGTTGGCTGGACGATGTCCAGTACGCGCTTATGAGTACGGATCTCGTACTGGTCACGCGCGTCTTTGTTGACGTGCGGGGAGACCAGAACGGTGAACCGCTCTTTACGGGTAGGCAGTGGAATTGGACCACGCACTTGTGCACCAGTACGTTTCGCGGTTTCCACGATTTCCTGGGTGGATTGGTCGATCAGGCGATGGTCAAAAGCCTTCAACCTGATACGGATTTGCTGATTTTGCATTGGATTTCAGACTCCGGCTGCTATTCCCACCGGGCGCAATACGCCCGTTAAAAGGAGGCGCAATTCTATAGACGCCCCCAGTAGGTGTCAACCCAATAAAAAAGCCCCCGCTGAGCGGGGGCTTTCTCAAAGCATCGGAGCTAACTCAAAAAGAGCTTACTCGATGATTTTAGCTACAACGCCAGCACCAACGGTACGGCCGCCTTCACGAATAGCGAAGCGCAGACCGTCTTCCATTGCGATGGTTTTGATCAGGGTGACAACCATTTTGATGTTGTCGCCTGGCATTACCATTTCAACGCCTTCCGGCAGTTCGCAGTTACCAGTCACGTCAGTAGTACGGAAGTAGAACTGTGGACGGTAGCCCTTGAAGAACGGAGTGTGACGACCGCCTTCTTCTTTGCTCAGCACGTACACTTCAGCTTCGAACTTGGTGTGCGGCTTAACCGAACCTGGCTTAACCAAAACCTGGCCACGCTCAACGTCGTCACGCTTGGTACCACGCAGCAGAACGCCGCAGTTCTCGCCTGCACGACCTTCGTCGAGCAGTTTACGGAACATTTCAACACCGGTGCAGGTGGTGACGGTAGTGTCACGCAGACCAACGATTTCCAGTGGATCTTGAACCTTAACGATACCGCGCTCGATACGACCGGTAACAACAGTACCACGACCAGAGATCGAGAATACGTCTTCGATCGGCATCAGGAATGGCTTGTCGATAACGCGAACTGGATCTGGGATGTAGCTGTCCAGAGTCTCAACCAGTTTCTTAACGGACGTGGTGCCCATT
This sequence comes from Pseudomonas sp. FG86, assembly GCF_057808775.1. Lineage (NCBI taxonomy): Bacteria > Pseudomonadati > Pseudomonadota > Gammaproteobacteria > Pseudomonadales > Pseudomonadaceae > Pseudomonas > Pseudomonas sp. FG86. The sequence goes on from NZ_JBMDIS010000036.1 coordinate 44,362, forward strand.
TCGTTGTCGTCTTTGCCTTCCAGAGCCATACGAGCAGAACCGATGATGATCGGAGTGTCGTCGCCTGGGAAGTCGTAAGTGCTCAGCAGATCGCGCACTTCCATCTCAACCAGTTCCAGCAGCTCAGCGTCGTCTACCAGGTCAGCCTTGTTCAGGTAAACCACGATGTACGGAACGCCAACCTGACGGGACAGCAGGATGTGCTCACGGGTTTGTGGCATCGGACCATCAGCGGCCGAGCAAACCAGGATAGCGCCGTCCATCTGGGCAGCACCGGTGATCATGTTCTTCACATAGTCAGCGTGACCTGGGCAGTCAACGTGAGCGTAGTGACGGATCGAAGAGTTGTACTCAACGTGCGCGGTGTTGATGGTGATACCACGAGCTTTTTCTTCTGGTGCGCTGTCGATTTTATCGAAATCAACGATTGCGGAACCGAATACTTCGGAGCAAACGCGAGTCAGAGCAGCAGTCAGAGTGGTTTTACCGTGGTCAACGTGACCGATGGTGCCAACGTTGACGTGCGGTAGGGAACGATCAAATTTTTCTTTAGCCACGACAATTAACTCCTTGCCTAAAGGACTGAATCAGCCTTGTTTTTTGGATACAGTTTCAGCGATGTGCGCCGGAGCTGTGTTGTATTTTTTGAATTCCATAGAGTAGCTTGCGCGACCCTGGGACATGGAGCGAACGTCGGTCGCATAACCGAACATCTCACCCAACGGAACCTCGGCGCGAATCACTTTGCCGGAAACCGTGTCTTCCATACCCAAGATCATGCCGCGACGACGGTTAAGGTCGCCCATGACATCACCCATATAGTCTTCAGGTGTAACAACTTCTACCGCCATGATTGGCTCAAGCAACTCACCACCGCCCTTCTGGGCCAGTTGCTTGGTTGCCATGGAAGCAGCCACCTTAAACGCCATCTCGTTGGAGTCGACGTCGTGGTAAGAACCGTCAAAAACGGTTGCTTTCAGGCCGATCAGCGGATAGCCGGCAACAACACCGTTCTTCATCTGCTCTTCGATACCCTTCTGGATAGCCGGGATGTATTCCTTAGGAACAACACCACCGACTACTTCGTTCACGAATTGCAGACCTTCTTGACCTTCGTCAGCAGGAGCAAAACGGATCCAGCAGTGACCGAACTGACCACGACCGCCGGATTGACGAACGAACTTGCCTTCGATTTCACAGTTCTTCGTGATGCGCTCACGATAGGAAACCTGAGGCTTACCGATGTTGGCTTCGACGTTGAACTCACGGCGCATCCGGTCAACCAGGATGTCCAGGTGCAACTCGCCCATGCCGGAGATGATCGTTTGACCAGTCTCTTCATCAGTCTTGACGCGGAAAGATGGATCTTCCTGAGCAAGCTTGCCCAGAGCGATACCCATTTTTTCCTGGTCATCCTTGGTCTTAGGCTCTACGGCAACCGAAATAACCGGCTCCGGGAAGTCCATGCGAACCAGGATGATTGGCTTAGCAGCGTCGCACAAAGTCTCACCAGTGGTGACGTCCTTCATGCCGATCAAGGCCGCGATGTCACCAGCGCGCACTTCCTTGATCTCTTCACGGGCGTTTGCGTGCATTTGCACCATACGACCCACGCGCTCTTTCTTACCCTTAACCGAGTTGATCACGCCGTCGCCGGAGGCCAACACGCCCGAGTAAACGCGGACGAAGGTCAAGGTACCCACGAATGGGTCGGTAGCGATCTTGAACGCCAGGGCCGAGAAAGGCTCGCTGTCGTCTGCGTGACGCTCCATCTCTTCTTCCTCGTTATCAGGGTTAGTACCCTTGATAGCAGGAATGTCGGTTGGAGCTGGCAGGTAGTCGATCACAGCATCGAGAACCAGGGGGACACCCTTGTTCTTGAACGAGGAACCGCAAACAGCCAAGACGATCTCGCCAGCAATAGTACGCTGACGCAGAGCAGCCTTGATTTCCACGTTGGTGAGTTCTTCACCTTCGAGGTACTTGTTCATCAGTTCTTCGCTGGCTTCGGCCGCAGCCTCCACCATGTTATTGCGCCACTCGTCAGCCAGTTCCTGCAGTTCTGCAGGGATAGGCTTGCGAACAGGGACCATACCTTTATCAGCGTCGTTCCAGTAGACAGCTTCCATGGCGATCAGATCGATCTGACCCTGGAAGTTATCTTCGGAACCGATAGCCAATTGGATAGGCACCGGAGTGTGACCCAGACGCTGCTTGATCTGACCGATCACGCGCAGGAAGTTAGCACCAGCACGGTCCATCTTGTTTACATAAACAAGACGTGGAACGCCGTACTTGTTGGCTTGACGCCATACGGTTTCCGACTGAGGCTCAACACCCGAGGTACCGCAAAACACAACGACAGCGCCGTCGAGTACGCGCAGGGAACGCTCAACTTCAATAGTGAAGTCTACGTGGCCTGGGGTATCGATAACGTTGAAGCGGTGCTCGTCCTTGTACTGCTTCTCGGAACCTTTCCAGAAGGCGGTAATAGCAGCAGAAGTAATGGTAATACCACGCTCCTGCTCCTGAACCATCCAGTCTGTGGTCGCGGCGCCGTCATGCACCTCGCCCATCTTGTGACTTTTGCCAGTGTAAAAAAGGACGCGCTCGGTGGTGGTGGTTTTACCAGCATCCACGTGAGCAACGATACCAATGTTACGGTAGCGATTAATCGGTGTAGTACGAGCCATAAAGCCCTCGCAAAATTAGTGACGCTGGATTTAGAAGCGGTAGTGCGAGAAAGCTTTGTTAGCTTCAGCCATACGGTGCACGTCTTCACGCTTCTTAACTGCAGCGCCTTTGCCTTCAGCAGCGTCCAACAGTTCGCCAGCCAAACGCAGAGCCATAGACTTCTCGCCGCGCTTACGGGCGAAGTCTACCAACCAGCGCATTGCCAGAGCATTACGACGGGACGGACGAACTTCAACCGGAACCTGGTAAGTAGCACCGCCTACACGGCGCGACTTCACTTCGACCAGCGGAGCGATGGCGTCGAGAGCTTTCTCGAAGATTTCCAGGGGGTCGCTGTTCTTGCGTTCTTTAACCTTTTCCAGCGCGCCATAAACGATACGCTCGGCAACGGCTTTCTTGCCGCTTTCCATCACGTGGTTCATGAACTTGGCCAGGATCTGGCTTCCGTATTTTGGATCGTCAAGCACTTCGCGCTTGGCTGCTACGCGTCTTCTTGGCATGGATAAGCCCTCAAACGGTCTTCAGGTTCGCTCGGAATTGGTGCCCTTCAGGGGCGCCTCCGACCTTACTCTTATCGACTCAGAAAATAAGATGATTCAGTTTTGCAAAAAGCCGCTACTACTTAGGCTTCTTGGTACCGTACTTCGAACGACCCTGGTTACGACCTTTAACGCCGGAAGTATCCAAGGAGCCGCGTACGGTGTGGTAACGAACACCTGGCAAGTCTTTTACACGACCGCCGCGGATCAGTACCACGCTGTGCTCTTGCAGGTTGTGGCCTTCACCACCGATGTACGAGGAAACCTCGAAACCGTTGGTCAGACGCACACGGCATACTTTACGCAGTGCCGAGTTAGGTTTTTTGGGCGTAGTGGTATACACGCGAGTGCATACGCCACGACGTTGCGGGCAGTTCTGCAGCGCAGGCACGTCGGATTTCTCGACGATACGCTTACGCGGCTGACGTACCAGCTGGTTGATAGTTGCCATCTACTAGCTCCACTGTTGTCTTGCGACGCTATTGTCTTACAAGAAAAGCAAAATGGCAGGAACGAATTCCCGCCAAATTTAGGGGTACAAGAGTCTAAAGAGGATCTTGCCCCCAGTCAAGGCAAGGCCCCGACGTCCCCTCTCATCGAACCGGGGCAATACTGCCTCGATCCGACGAATGGGGGCTGCCAGGGCCCGGACTTATTTATCGCTGAACTCAGTTACCGCTTGAGTTCAGTGCTTCGGTCAGTGCAGCTTCCACTTCACTGGCGCTTACGCGCAGCGGCTTGTCAGCTTCACGGCGGCGCTTACGCTCGCTGTGGTAAGCCAAACCGGTACCGGCCGGGATCAGTCGACCCACAACCACGTTTTCTTTCAGGCCACGCAGGTAATCGCGCTTACCCGTTACCGCTGCTTCGGTCAGTACGCGAGTGGTCTCCTGGAAGGAGGCCGCCGAGATGAACGACTCAGTGGACAACGACGCCTTGGTGATACCCAGCAGCACGCGAGTGAACTTGGAAACAAACTTGTCTTCCGCGCTCAAGCGCTCGTTCTCTACCAGCACGTGAGTCAGTTCCATCTGGTCGCCCTTGATGAAACTGGAATCGCCGGATTCAGCGATTTCAACTTTACGCAGCATCTGACGCAGGATGGTCTCGATGTGCTTATCGTTGATCTTCACGCCTTGCAGGCGGTAAACGTCCTGGATCTCGTTAACGATGTACTTGGCCAGCGCACTTACACCCAGCAGACGCAGGATGTCGTGTGGATCGCTTGGACCGTCAGAGATAACTTCGCCGCGGTTTACCTGTTCGCCTTCGAAGACGTTCAGGTGACGCCACTTCGGAATCAGCTCTTCATACGGATCGCTACCGTCGTTCGGGGTAATGACCAGACGACGCTTGCCCTTGGTCTCTTTACCGAACGCGATGGTGCCGCTGACTTCAGCCAGAATCGACGCTTCTTTCGGACGACGAGCTTCGAACAAGTCGGCAACACGCGGCAGACCACCGGTGATGTCACGGGTCTTCGAAGTTTCTTGCGGGATACGCGCGATAACATCACCGATCGCGATCTTCGCACCATCCGCTACACCGACCAGGGCGTTGGCTGGCAGGAAGTACTGAGCGATTACGTCAGTGCCTGGCAGCAACAGATCCTTACCGTTGTCATCAACCATCTTCACGGCAGGACGGATGTCTTTACCGGCAGCTGGGCGATCTTTCGCGTCGAGTACTTCAATGTTGGTCATACCGGTCAATTCGTCAGTCTGACGCTTGATCGTGATGCCTTCTTCCATGCCCACGTAGGTCACGGTACCTTTCATTTCGGTAACGATTGGGTGAGTGTGCGGATCCCACTTGGCCACGATTGCGCCAGCGTCGACCTTGTCACCCTCTTTAACCGAAATCACAGCACCGTACGGCAGCTTGTAGCGCTCGCGCTCACGACCGTAGTCATCAGCGATTGCCAGCTCACCGGAACGGGACACGGCAACCAAGTGACCATCCACTCGCTCAACGTGCTTCAGGTTGTGCAGACGGACGGTACCGCCATTCTTCACCTGAACGCTATCGGCTGCGGAGGTCCGGCTTGCCGCACCACCGATGTGGAACGTACGCATGGTCAGCTGGGTACCCGGCTCACCGATGGACTGGGCAGCGATAACGCCGACCGCTTCACCGATGTTCACCTGATGACCACGAGCCAAGTCACGGCCGTAGCACTTGGCGCAAATGCCATAGCGGGTTTCGCAGCTGATCGGCGAGCGAACGATCACTTCGTCGATGCTGTTGAGTTCGATGAACTCGACCCACTTCTCATCTACCAGGGTGCCAGCAGGAACGATAATTTCCTCGGTACCTGGCTTGAATACGTCACGGGCGATGACTCGACCCAGTACGCGCTCACCCAACGGCTCAACAACGTCACCGCCTTCGATGTGCGGAGTCATCAGCAGACCGTGTTCGGTGCCGCAGTCGACTTCAGTCACAACCAAGTCTTGCGCCACGTCTACCAGACGACGAGTCAGGTAACCGGAGTTAGCGGTTTTCAACGCGGTATCCGCCAGACCTTTACGAGCACCGTGAGTCGAGATGAAGTACTGAAGTACGCTCAAGCCTTCACGGAAGTTCGCGGTAATCGGCGTCTCAATGATGGAACCGTCCGGCTTGGCCATCAGGCCACGCATACCGGCGAGCTGGCGGATCTGCGCAGCAGAACCCCGCGCACCCGAGTCGGCCATCATGTACATCGAGTTGAACGACTCTTGGTCGACTTCCACACCATGACGGTCAATAACCTTCTCTTTCGAGAGGTTAGCCATCATTGCCTTCGACACTTCGTCGTTGGCTTTGGACCAAAGGTCGATCACTTTGTTGTACTTCTCGCCCTGGGTTACCAGGCCGGAGGCGTATTGGCTTTCGATCTCTTTCACTTCATCGGTAGCAGCGCCGATGATCTGAGCTTTTTCATCCGGGATAACGAAGTCGTTAACACCGATGGAAACGCCGGAAATAGTCGAGTAAGCAAAACCGGTGTACATCAACTGGTCAGCGAAGATCACGGTCTCTTTCAAACCAACCACGCGGTAGCACTGGTTGATCAGCTTGGAGATCGCCTTTTTCTTCATCGGCAGGTTGACGACGTCGTACGACAGACCTTTTGGCACAACTTGATACAACAGCGCACGACCGACAGTGGTGTCGACGATACGGGTGTTGGTCACGCTGCCGCCGTCACGGTCGTTGACGGTTTCGTTGATCCGCACCTTGACCTTGGCGTGCAGTGCGGCTTCGCCGGCACGGAACACACGGTCAACTTCCTGCAGGTCAGCGAACACACGACCTTCGCCCTTGGCGTTGATCGCTTCACGCGTCATGTAGTACAGACCCAATACAACGTCCTGCGACGGAACGATGATTGGCTCACCGTTGGCTGGCGACAGGATGTTGTTGGTCGACATCATCAACGCACGCGCTTCCAACTGGGCTTCCAGTGTCAGCGGTACGTGCACGGCCATTTGGTCACCGTCGAAGTCGGCGTTGTACGCAGCACAGACCAGAGGGTGCAGCTGGATAGCCTTACCTTCGATCAGTACCGGTTCAAACGCCTGGATACCCAGACGGTGAAGGGTCGGTGCACGGTTGAGGAGAACCGGGTGTTCGCGAATCACTTCAGCAAGAACGTCCCAGACCTCTGGCAGTTCGCGCTCGACCATTTTCTTGGCCGCTTTGATGGTGGTCGCGAGACCGCGCATTTCCAGCTTGCCGAAAATGAACGGCTTGAACAGCTCGAGAGCCATCTTCTTAGGCAGACCGCACTGGTGCAGACGCAGGGTCGGGCCTACGGTAATTACCGAACGACCGGAGTAGTCAACACGCTTACCGAGCAAGTTCTGACGGAAACGACCTTGCTTACCCTTGATCATGTCAGCCAAGGATTTCAGAGGACGCTTGTTGGAACCGGTGATAGCGCGGCCACGACGACCGTTGTCCAGCAGGGCATCGACCGCTTCCTGCAACATACGCTTTTCGTTGCGCACAATGATGTCCGGAGCGGACAGATCAAGCAGGCGCTTCAAGCGGTTGTTACGGTTGATCACTCGGCGATACAGGTCGTTGAGGTCGGACGTCGCGAAACGACCACCATCCAACGGCACCAGCGGACGCAGGTCTGGCGGCAGAACCGGCAGAACGGTCAGCACCATCCACTCTGGCAAGTTGCCGGAACCTTGGAAGGCCTCCATCAACTTCAGACGCTTGGACAGCTTCTTGATCTTGGTTTCGGAGTTGGTTTGCGGAATTTCTTCACGCAGGCGACCAATCTCGTGCTCCAAGTCGATAGCGTGCAGCAATTCACGGACCGCTTCGGCACCCATGCGGGCATCGAAATCGTCACCGAACTCTTCCAGCGCTTCGAAGTACTGCTCGTCGTTCAGCAGTTGGCCTTTTTCAAGGGTGGTCATGCCTGGATCGATAACGACATAGCTCTCGAAGTAGAGAACGCGTTCGATATCACGCAGGGTCATGTCCATCAGCAAGCCGATACGGGACGGCAGCGATTTCAGGAACCAGATGTGGGCAACCGGCGAAGCCAGCTCGATGTGCGCCATGCGCTCACGACGAACCTTGGCCAATGCAACTTCAACGCCGCACTTCTCGCAGATCACACCACGGTGCTTCAAGCGCTTGTACTTACCGCACAGGCACTCGTAATCCTTTACCGGGCCAAAGATCTTGGCGCAGAACAGGCCGTCACGCTCAGGTTTGAACGTACGGTAGTTGATGGTTTCCGGCTTTTTAACTTCACCGAACGACCACGAACGGATCATCTCAGGCGATGCCAACCCAATACGGATGGCGTCGAACTCTTCGACTTGACCCTGGTTTTTCAGCAAATTCAGTAGGTCTTTCAAGGCCTTTCCTCCTGGCGGAGCAGAGAGCGGGCTAAACAACCCCGCTCTCGATTCGCGTCACGTGTTATTCGGTTTCCAGATCGATATCGATGCCGAGGGAACGAATTTCTTTGATCAACACGTTGAAGGACTCGGGCATGCCCGGCTCCATACGGTGATCGCCGTCCACGATGTTTTTGTACATCTTGGTCCGACCGTTCACATCGTCCGACTTCACTGTGAGCATTTCTTGCAGAGTGTAAGCAGCACCGTATGCCTCCAGTGCCCAGACCTCCATCTCCCCGAAACGCTGACCACCGAACTGAGCCTTACCACCCAGCGGCTGCTGGGTAACCAGGCTGTACGAACCGGTAGAACGAGCGTGCATCTTGTCGTCTACCAAGTGGTTCAGCTTCAGCATGTACATGTAGCCAACAGTAACCGGGCGTTCAAACTTGTTGCCGGTACGGCCGTCGAACAGCTGCATCTGGCCGCTTTCTGGCAGGTCTGCCAGCTTGAGCATGGCCTTGATTTCGCTTTCCTTGGCACCATCGAACACCGGGGTAGCCATTGGAACGCCGCCGCGCAGGTTTTTCGCCAGATCCAGGATTTCCTGGTCGGAGAAAGTGTCCAGCTCTTCTTTGCGACCGCCGATCTCGTTGTAGATCTCGTGCAGGAACTTACGCAGGTCAGCAACCTTGCGCTGCTCTTCGATCATACGGTTGATCTTCTCACCCAGGCCTTTAGCCGCGAGGCCCAGGTGGGTTTCGAGGATCTGACCAACGTTCATACGCGATGGTACGCCCAACGGGTTGAGGACGACGTCGACCGGGGTGCCATTGGCATCGTGCGGCATGTCTTCAACCGGCATGATCACGGAGACCACACCCTTGTTACCGTGACGACCGGCCATCTTGTCGCCCGGCTGGATGCGACGACGGATTGCCAGGTAAACCTTGACGATTTTCAGCACACCTGGAGCCAGGTCATCGCCCTGCTGCAGTTTGCGCTTCTTGTCTTCGAACTTGTCGTCCAGCAGACGGCGGCGATCAACGATATAGGCCTGGGCCTTCTCGAGCTGCTCGTTCAGAGCATCTTCAGCCATGCGCAGTTTGAACCACTGGCCGTGCTCAAGACCGTCGAGCACTTCGTCGGTGATGTCCTGACCTTTCTTAAGGCCCGCACCACCTTCAGCCTTGTGACCTACCAGGGCGGAACGCAGACGCTCGAAGGTTGCGCCTTCAACGATACGAAACTCTTCGTTCAGGTCCTTGCGGATCTCGTCGAGCTGGGTCTTCTCGATGGACAGTGCACGAGCATCACGCTCAACGCCGTCACGGGTGAAGACCTGTACGTCGATGACAGTACCCTTGGTACCGGTCGGTACGCGCAGGGAAGTGTCTTTAACGTCGCTGGCTTTTTCACCGAAGATGGCACGCAACAGCTTCTCTTCCGGAGTCAGTTGGGTCTCGCCTTTCGGAGTGACCTTACCAACCAGGATGTCGCCCGCGCCAACTTCAGCACCTACATAAACGATACCGGCTTCGTCCAGTTTGTTCAGTGCAGCTTCACCCACGTTCGGGATGTCTGCAGTGATTTCCTCTGGCCCAAGCTTGGTATCACGCGCCACACAGGTCAGTTCCTGGATGTGGATCGTGGTGAAGCGGTCTTCTTGAACAACACGCTCGGACAGGCAGATGGAGTCTTCGAAGTTGAAGCCGTTCCATGCCATGAACGCAATGCGCATGTTCTGGCCCAGCGCCAGTTCACCCATGTCGGTGGACGGGCCGTCGGCCATGATGTCGCTACGCTGAACGCGATCACCCTTACGCACCAGCGGACGCTGGTTGATGCAGGTGTTCTGGTTCGAGCGGGTGTATTTGGTCAGGTTGTAGATGTCGACACCGGCTTCGCCAGTTTCAACTTCGTCATCAGCAACACGAACCACGATACGGCTGGCATCAACGGAGTCGATCACGCCGCCACGACGAGCCACGACGCAAACGCCGGAGTCACGAGCTACGTTACGCTCCATGCCGGTACCCACCAGCGGCTTGTCGGCACGCAGTGTAGGTACAGCTTGACGCTGCATGTTAGAACCCATCAACGCACGGTTGGCGTCATCGTGCTCCAGGAACGGGATCAGCGACGCAGCAACCGAGACTACCTGCTTCGGCGATACGTCCATCAAGGTGACGTCTTCCGGCGCCTTGACGGTGAACTCGTTCAAGTGACGAACAGCTACCAACTCGTCAATCAGTACTTTCTTGTCGTTCATCGTGGCCGAAGCCTGAGCGATCACGTGATCAGCTTCTTCGATGGCCGACAGGAATACGATCTCGTCGGTGACCAGGGCGTCTTTCACCACGCGGTACGGGCTTTCAAGGAAACCGTACTGGTTGGTGCGCGCATAGGCTGCCAGGGAGTTGATCAGGCCGATGTTCGGACCTTCCGGCGTTTCGATCGGGCATACACGACCATAGTGAGTCGGGTGTACGTCACGAACTTCAAAACCTGCACGCTCACGGGTCAGACCGCCCGGGCCCAGTGCGGAAACACGGCGCTTGTGGGTGATCTCGGAGAGCGGGTTGTTCTGGTCCATGAACTGCGAGAGCTGGCTGGAACCGAAGAACTCTTTCACCGCCGCAGCCACTGGCTTGGCGTTGATCAGGTCTTGCGGCATCAGGCCTTCGCTTTCAGCCATCGACAGACGCTCTTTGACCGCACGCTCAACACGCACCAGGCCAACGCGGAACTGGTTCTCGGCCATTTCGCCTACGCAGCGAACACGACGGTTACCCAGGTGGTCGATGTCATCAACGATGCCCTTACCGTTACGGATGTCGACCAGAGTCTTCAGGACCGCAACGATGTCTTCCTTGCACAGCACGCCCGAACCTTCGATTTCGGTGCGACCGATACGACGGTTGAACTTCATCCGGCCGACCGCAGACAGGTCATAGCGCTCAGGGCTGAAGAACAGGTTGTTGAACAGGGTTTCGGCAGCGTCTTTGGTTGGTGGCTCGCCAGGACGCATCATGCGATAGATCTCGACCAGCGCTTCCAATTGGTTGCTGGTGGAGTCGATCTTCAGGGTGTCGGAAACGAACGGGCCGCAGTCGATATCGTTGGTGTACAAAGTCTCGATGCGAACGACCTGGGCCTTGGCGATTTTTGCCAGGATTTCGGTGTTCAGCTCAGTGTTGCACTCAGCCAGGATCTCGCCTGTGGCCGGGTGAACGATGACCTTGGCGGTCGTGCGACCCAGGACGTAGTCCAAAGGCACGTCCAGCGACTTGATACCGGCTTTTTCGATCTGGTTGATGTGGCGCGCAGTAATACGACGGCCAGCCTCAACAATGACCTTGCCCTTTTCATCCTGGATGTCCAGAACAGCAATTTCACCACGCAGACGCGAAGCAATCAGCTCCAGGCTGAGGGTTTCATCCTTCAGGCTGAATACGTTGGTGGTGTAGAAAGCGTCCAGCACTTGCTCAGTGGTGTAGCCAAGCGCGCGCAGCAATACCGAGGCTGGCAGCTTGCGACGACGGTCGATACGCACGAACACGCAGTCTTTCGGGTCGAACTCGAAGTCCAACCACGAACCGCGGTACGGAATGATACGCGCGGAGTACAGGAGTTTGCCGGAGCTGTGCGTCTTGCCGCGGTCGTGGTCGAAGAACACGCCCGGAGAACGGTGCAGCTGGGAAACGATAACACGCTCGGTACCGTTGATAACGAAGGTACCGTTTTCAGTCATCAATGGGATTTCGCCCATGTAGACTTCTTGCTCTTTGATGTCCTTGATCGCTTTGTTCGACGATTCTTTGTCGAAAATGATCAGACGGACTTTTACCCGCAAAGGTACGGCGTACGTAACACCGCGCAACACGCATTCTTTGACATCAAATGCCGGTTCGCCCAGGCGATAACCCACGTACTCCAGCGCAGCATTGCCGGAGTAGCTGATGATCGGGAAAACGGATTTGAAGGCCGCATGCAGGCCCACGTCGCGGAACTGATCTTTGGTCGCTCCCGCCTGCAAGAATTCACGATACGAATCCAGCTGGATAGCCAGAAGGTACGGGACATCCATGACGTCCGGCAACTTGCTAAAGTCCTTGCGGATACGTTTTTTCTCAGTATATGAGTAAGCCATCAGCGTTCCCCAGCTTGGTCACCTGCTTGTTTGGCCCCTCCCGACGGGAGCAGCCAGAAAATCTTGCAAACCCCATGGTTTGCACCACCGCTTCGGGTGGCTACAGCGCGTTAATGGCGGCGACCGAGTCGACAGCCAAGAACGGAAAAAGGCCGGTGGCAAGAGCCACCAGCCATCAGCCTTCAGCTTAACGCTTGGGCTGGAGACGCAAGGTCGATGCTTACTTCAGCTCGACTTTAGCGCCTGCTTCTTCCAGTGCTGCTTTGGCTTTGTCAGCTGCGTCTTTAGCAACAGCTTCCAGAACCATTGCAGGAGCGCCGTCAACTACAGCCTTGGCTTCTTTCAGGCCCAGACCGGTCAGTTCACGAACTGCCTTGATCACGTTTACTTTCTTCTCGCCAGCTTCCAGCAGCATGACGTTGAATTCGGTTTGCTCTTCAGCAGCGACAGCAGCAACAGCTGGACCAGCGGAAGCAGCAGCTGCGGAAACGCCGAATTTTTCTTCGAAAGCTTTGATCAGCTCAACAACCTGCAGAACCGACATTTCAGCTACGGCGTTGAGGATATCTTCTTGGGAGATAGACATTACTGTATTTCCTGAATTGGGGGACGGCCTACGCGGCCATCGAAATAAACAAAAATACGCGAGAGAAAATGCTCAGCCTTAGGCTGCGGCAGCTTCTTTTTGCTCGCGAACTGCAGCCAGAGTACGAGCCAGCTTGCTGGTGGCGCCTTGAATCACGCTCATCAACTGCGAAATAGCTTCGTTGCGGGTCGGCAGTGTTGCCAGTACGTCGATTTGGTTAGCTGCGAGGAACTTGCCCTCGAACGCAGCTGCCTTGATCTCGAACTTTTCCTGACTCTTGGCGAACTCTTTGAACAAACGGGCAGCAGCGCCTGGATGCTCTTTGGAGAACGCAATCAGAGTCGGGCCGGTGAACACGTCGTTGAGAACACTGTATTCAGTGTCAGCAACTGCGCGCTTGAGCAGGGTGTTACGTACAACACGTACGTATACACCAGCTTCACGAGCCTCTTTACGGAGTCCGGTCATAGCGCCTACTGTCACACCACGGGCATCAGCCACGACAGCGGACAGAGCAGCTTTGGCAGCCTCGTTGACTTCAGCGACGATGGCCTTCTTGTCTTCGAGATTAATTGCCACGGGTTTAACTCCTGCTTGTTACCGTTTCATCTGGCCGGAGCCGGATGTCGTTTTGGTGTCTGATTCGGTAAGGAACCGGGAGCACCATCTGCGTAGGCTTGAGGTTTAAGACTTGCGTCGCCTACGGTCTTGGATAGCCCCCGCCAGGCAGGGACCCCAATTTTTCAATTGGCACGATCTCTCGCGCCAATTTATGTCTTATACGTCCAGCGAGCCTTGGTCGATGACCAGACCTGGGCCCATAGTTGTGCTCAGGGTAACGCGCTTGACGTAGATACCTTTCGAAGAAGCTGGCTTGATACGCTTCAGATCAGCGATCAGGGCTTCAACGTTTTCCTTCAGCTTGACGGCATCAAAACCGACTTTGCCAACGGAGGTGTGAATGATGCCGTTTTTGTCGGTGCGATAACGAACCTGACCAGCCTTGGCGTTTTTAACCGCGGTAGCTACGTCTGGCGTTACAGTGCCGACTTTAGGGTTAGGCATCAGACCACGTGGACCGAGGATCTGACCCAGCTGACCTACAACGCGCATTGCATCCGGGGAGGCAATAACGACGTCATAGTTCAGGTCGCCGCCTTTCATTTCGGCGGCCAGGTCATCCATGCCAACGCGATCGGCACCAGCGGCCAGAGCAGCTTCAGCTGCCGGACCTTGGGTGAAGACAGCTACACGTACAGTCTTGCCAGTACCGTGTGGCAGCACAGTTGCGCTACGAACGACCTGGTCGGATTTACGTGGGTCAACACCCAGGTTCACAGCAACGTCAACAGACTCGCTGAACTTTACAGTCGACAGCTCGGTCAGCAGGGCAGCAGCGTCTACAAAGTTGTAGGCCTTGCCTGCTTCGATTTTGCCGGCGATAGCCTTTTGGCGCTTGGTCAGCTTAGCCATTACACACCCTCCACGTTAAGGCCCATGCTACGAGCAGAACCGGCGATGGTACGCACGGCTGCATCCATATCAGCTGCTGTCAGATCCGCGTTTTTGGTTTTCGCGATTTCTTCCAGCTGAGCACGAGTCACGGTGCCAACCTTAACGGTGTTCGGACGAGCGGAACCGCTAGTCAGACCAGCAGCTTTCTTCAACAGAACCGAAGCCGGGGTCGACTTGGTTTCGAAGGTGAAGCTACGGTCGCTGTATACAGTGATGATCACTGGAGTCGGCAGACCTGGCTCAAGACCCTGAGTACGGGCGTTGAAGGCCTTGCAGAATTCCATGATGTTCACGCCGTGCTGACCCAGAGCAGGACCGACGGGTGGGCTAGGGTTGGCCTGAGCGGCCTTCACTTGCAGCTTGATGTAAGCGGTAATCTTCTTGGCCATGAGGCACTCCAATTACGGGTTCGAACGCCTCGAAAGGCTCCCCGGTTACTTGCGCGTTTATCCCAGTGACGACAAAACCCCACAGCCTAGGCTGCGGGGTTGGGATGATTGCTCAGCTAGACCTTTTCGACCTGACTGAACTCCAACTCTACCGGAGTAGAGCGTCCGAAAATGAGCACCGCCACTTGGATCCGGCTCTTTTCGTAGTTAACTTCTTCGACAGTACCGTTGAAATCAGCAAACGGACCATCGGTGACACGAACAACCTCGCCCGGCTCGAACAATGTCTTCGGCTTGGGCTTGTCGCTACCGTCAGCAACACGACGCAGAATCGCTTCTGCCTCTTTGTCGGTGATCGGAGCAGGCTTATCAGCAGTACCACCAATAAAGCCCATGACACGAGGGGTATCCTTGACCAAGTGCCAAGTACCTTCATTCATGTCCATCTGAACCAGCACGTAGCCAGGGAAGAACTTGCGCTCACTCTTGCGCTTCTGGCCATTCCGCATTTCAACCACTTCTTCAGTGGGAACCAGAATTTCGCCGAAGCCATCTTCCATGCCTGCCAGCTTTACGCGCTCCAGCAAAGAGCGCATAACATGCTTCTCGTAACCCGAGTAAGCATGCACAACGTACCAACGCTTAGCCACGGGACACCCTTAGCCAACAATCAAGGAAACAAGCCAGCCGAGCAGGGAATCAAGCCCCCACAACAGCAACGCCATAACCAGAACAACAGCCACAACAATCAACGTGGTCTGCGTGGTTTCTTGGCGAGTCGGCCAAACGACTTTACGAATTTCGGTGCGAGCTTCCTTTACCAGGACCGCGAAAGACTTGCCTTTGGCAGTCTGCAGGCCTACAAAGGCAGCTACAGCAGCAAGGGCGAGCAAAGCGAGTACGCGGTACAGGATCGGCGAAGCAGAATAGTACTGATTGCCAACAACGCCTACGACCACCAATGCGACTACAGCAAGCCACTTGACCAGATCGAAACGAGAGCTTTGAGCTTCAGCCTTAGGAGTCATCTATGAAGATCCTGTGAAAAGAAAGCCAGACACACCACGTGAATCTGGCAGGTCAGGAGGGAATCGAACCCCCAACCTACGGTTTTGGAGACCGTCGCTCTGCCAATTGAGCTACTGACCTAAAACAAAATCAGGCCGACCATTATGCAGGCCTGAAAAAGACTTTACAACAACCAACCCCAAGAGACTTGAAATGACCAAGAAAACCAAACCAGGTCAGGCCAGACGCCATCAAGCCGAGGCAGCCATTAAAACAAAGGCAGATATTTTCATATCTGCCTTGTTATATGGAGCTCTTGAGCGGATTTGAACCGCTGACCTCACCCTTACCAAGGGTGTGCTCTACCAACTGAGCTACAAGAGCGAAACACCTTGCACAACCTGCAAACTTGGAGCGGGTAGCGGGAATCGAACCCGCATCATCAGCTTGGAAGGCTGAGGTTCTACCACTAAACTATACCCGCGGAGCTTGCAGCTCACGCTAAAAATGGTGGAGGGGGAAGGATTCGAACCTTCGAAGTCGTAGACGTCAGATTTACAGTCTGATCCCTTTGGCCGCTCGGGAACCCCTCCTAAGCGAGCCGGCATTTTACATTACGCCGACCTTCTGTCAAGCATTTTCTCAGTAAAAATATGAGGTTAGCTGCGTTGACGTTCGCTTCACCCTGTTGACCTAAAAGGTCTTCACTGCGAAGCGGGCGCCATTCTATGCAAACTATTCGCTAGTTGCAATGCCTTCGCACAGCATTATTTTATGTTTTAACTCATTGAATTCCTTAGCAAGGTTTTCAAACGGCAGATCGTCAGCCAGGCGACGACTCTCAGGGGCCACCCGAAGCCAATAGCCTGAGGCGTCAGAAGCGCTCAACAATTGAACCTTGACCTTTATATCCAGACTCGTCAGACGCTGCTCGAGAGTCTGAGCCTGATGCAGATCAGAAAAACCGCCTATGTATAAACAGGTATTTTGTGCATCCGGCGTCTTTGCCCGGTCACGCCGGACCATCGCATCAGCGGACTCACTCAGTAGTCGAATATCTTGCTGCGAGCCTCGGTAGAGACTCAAAGGCGTGACATCCTTTGCGCGCAAAGGAGCCTCCTGCTGATGCCAGACGTAATAGAAAGCATTGAGTACGAGCAATAGCAAAAACAGCCAACGCATAAACACCTCAGGATAAAGGACATGCCATTGCAAGGCCGACAAACACCAGGTCCGGAACGAGTCGAGCCTGCGGCACGGCATCCCAGACCAGGTCGGCATCCCCCCCAGTGAGAAACACAGTGAAATCATCACCCCAATAAGCTCGAGCCAACTCCAACTGCGTCAGCACAAACCCTCTGATCATCAACGTACAGCCACGCTCAACCGCCTCTACGGTCGTGCGCCCTGGAGAGAGCCGCTCAAGCGCCCTCTCAGCTGCGGCATCGTCGTAACGTATCTTGCGGGTATGGGTACGCAACTGGTTGCGCATGAGCGGCATGCCCGGGCAAATGAAACCACCTAGATGCTCACCATCCGCAGCGATAAAATCTGCGGTAGCCGCAGTACCAAAGTCCAGAACCAGGCAAGGGCCATCTGCTAATTTGAATCCCCCCAGCATAGCCAACCAACGATCAAGCCCGAGACGCTCGAAATCTTCGTAACCATTGCGCACTCCAGCCATCTCTCGCGAAGAAACAGCGCAGCATACGGTAACGCCGAATGCCTCCTCCAGCGCCGCTATCAGCTTATTGGTTTCCTCTGGGGCCCGTACACTCACCATTCGACAGCGTGTCAGCAACAACCCTGGAAGCGCTTCCAGCGTCTCAATCAACGCGACATCCGAACCAACAACCCCCTCTGCAGAGGCACCCACCTTATTCACATCAAGTACGCGCCACTTGATAAAGCTATTCCCACAGTCGAGTTCAAGAATCATCACGCAACCTCAGGCTTAGCTCACCACCGCTATAGATTTTCTCAGCGCCATCAACACTCAAACGCAACGCACCCTGGTGGTCGACGCCTAATACCACGCCTTCGATTCGATTGACACCGGCGATCAGCGACACAGCTCTTCCTTGCCACGCATGATTCTGCTCCCACTCCTCCTGGAGCCCAGCAAAACCAAGAGTCATATGTTTATGCAAATAGCCTTGCAGCCTCAGACTCAGTTGAGCCACCAGATAATTACGATTAATCGGAATACCCGTTTCGAGCTGCACCGAAGTCCATTGCTGATCGACATCAACGGCCTTCTGCATATTCACATTGATGCCTATCCCCAGGACGACGTGACAGATATCAGCAGGATCCCCCACCAACTCGAGCAAGATGCCGGCAATTTTTTTCTGTCCAACCAAGACGTCATTCGGCCACTTCAAGGCTGCGCCCTGTACGCCAGCGTCACGCAAAGCCTGCATGACCGCCAACCCTACAACGAGACTCAGCCCCTCCAACTGCCGCAGACCACCTTCAATACGCAACACAACACTGTAATAAATATTTTGCGCAAACGGACTAACCCACTTACGACCTCGCCTTCCCCTACCTGCTGTTTGCTGCTCCGCAAGCACTATAAAAGGTGCCGCGCAGTTCGCCTCAACAAGGCGCAAGGCCTCAGCATTCGTAGAGTCAATGGAATCGAAAATATGGACAGGCCAAGGCAAAGAGGCCGCATGCAGAACGATATCTTCAGCATTCAAAAATACCAAAGGCGAAGCCAACTGATACCCACGACCGCGGACTTTATGAATAGGTAGATTTAACTCGGCCTCGAGATGCTGGAGCTGCTTCCACACAGCGCTGCGGCTGATACCAAGGGCAGCACCTAGCGCCTCTCCAGAATGGAATCGACCATCTTTCAGTAGTTTCAACAACGTCAGCATGCAAGTATCGCCTCACAATGAGGCACGCATGATAGCCATGCGTAAGGTCATTGCATAGAAAGGCCGGACACAGGACTGAACTGAAGGGAGCAGCGATAAACCATTCAACGCTTTTCGACCGCCCAAAACAAAACCCCATCTGCTTTCGCAAATGGGGTTTCGG
>NZ_JBMDIS010000037.1:0-62650 GCF_057808775.1 Pseudomonas sp. FG86
CTGCTTCGCAGCCCAACGCGGGACAAGCCCGCTCGCCACAGGGAGATTTGTCAGGATCTGAAAAGTGGTGTAGATACCCGTGCCCCGATGAGGGCGTGTCAGTTGATGCATCCTTGGCTGACCCACTGCTATCGGGGGGCAAGTCGAATCGTCGCAACACCCCTCCCACATTTGGATCTCCACAAGACGCTGTTGTTGATCTCGGAATTTTCCGACAAGGCTTTCAGGTTGTCGCTCGGAACTGTGCTGACTAACCTCCTCGCCGTCGCTGCCAATTCAGCGACCGGATTTGACCGTCCGGCATCCCAAGTACACCTGTGCCAACATCGACTCAGGCGTTTTTTTTACGTCTGCTGTATCGTGTCGCGGCAGCTGTACGCGGGATACCTTCGGGTATGCCGGTGTTCCTTGGGACCGGTCGGTCAACCCGCGTATAGCCGCCACCTAATTTCGTTTGACCGCGAACCGTGGCAGCTCCATTCCCCAAGGAGTTCCACCATGATCAAAGACAGCCCAAATCCCCCAAGCCCTCAAGACTTCGACCCCAGTGAAGGGCTCTTCAACGTGCGCGCCAACTTAGGTATGGAGACCTTGCTAGTCAACGCCTCTCAAGACCTGGCTTCCATCAGCGATATAGCCACCCACCTGGCCTTTGAGGTCGACGGTGCCCCGCGCAACGTAGCGCTGGGTATATGCCGAATGCTGGAAGGCGTACAACTGCTGGTAGACAAGGCGTTGGATAAAACCTATCCCGCCGCTTAAGTGTGGGAGGGGGGGATCCCGATAGCAGTGGGTCATCCACAGAGTTATCAACTGACACGCCCTCATCGGGAGCAAGCCCCCTCCCACAGTTTGATCTCCCCACATCAGGTAGACCTCGGCCTGAACTAAAGGCCAACCTCAAAAAAACATTATTTATATGAATAAAAAAACTAGAAAATAATAAAATTAGAGAATATTAGCTTATACCAAAACAGCATTATATTTTCAAAACCCATTCCGTTATGTTTGATCGCAACAGCCTACCCCTGACCTCGGATGGTACCCAGCGTGATTCAGATTCTGCGCGCCATAACCGGGTGATAGCCCCGCGGCAGAATCGTTGGAAGGGAGCTCAACGTATGTTGCCGACTCAAACCCCTCGACTGCCCCACACCTAGCCCCACATCGCCGCAACACCCCTGAAAAAACCGAGCACCGCGCCCGCCCGCGTGACTGCCCGACTTCGCGATTTGGAATGTCTGGAGTGGCTATGAAGCAAGTCTTACAACCGACCGTCTTACTGGTGCTGGCCGTGCTGGCCGCAGCGGCACAGGGCCAGGACGACAGCACCCTGTCCACCGTGGTGGTCACCGGTAACCGTGGCGCCGAACAACGCACCGTTACCAGCAGCCCGGTGCCGATCGATGTGGTCAGCGCCAAGCAATTGCAGAACACCGGCAAGCCCGGTTTGATGGAAGCGCTGAGTGCGGTGATCCCGTCGCTGACCCTGCCGGAAAAAACCGGTTGGGACGCCAGCGGCATTGCCCGTGCCCCTAACCTGCGTGGCCTGAGCGCCGCCGAGGTGCTGGTGCTGGTCAACGGCAAGCGCCGCCACACCAGCGCGACCCTGAACATCAACGGGATCAACACCGGCGCCGCCCCCGCAGACCTGGACCTGATCCCCATCAGCGCCATCGACCATGTGGAAGTGCTGCGCGATGGCGCCGCCGCCCAGTACGGTTCCGATGCGATCGCCGGGGTGATCAACGTGATCCTCAAGGCTGATACCAGCGGTACCTCGGTGACCAACGCCGGCCAGGGCTATGACGGCAAGAAGCAGACCGTGCAGCAAAGCCTCAACAAGGGGTTTGAAATCGGCAACGGCGGCATCGTGCAACTGGCCCTGGACGCGCGCAGCCAGAATGATGACAACAAGGCCAGCGCCAACGGCTACACCTATGAGCAAGCCTATGGCCTGGCCGGCAAGTCGACCTACGGCGGCTACGGCACGCCCAAGACCAACCTGCTGACCCTGGGCTACAACGCCGAGCTGCCGATCGATGACCGCTTGAGCCTGTACTCCTTCACGACCTATTCGCGGCGCAAGGCCGAGCAGGGCCAGAACTTCCGCCTGCCGACCATCACCAACACCATCACCACCGGACCCAATGGCTACCCGTCCGGCTACACGCCGACCTGGTACATCGACGAGGACGACTTCCAGGCCGCATTCGGCGGCAAAGGTACCGTGGGCGCATGGGACTGGGATTTGTCCACCACCTATGGGCGCAACGAGGCGGAGCAGGGCACCACCCATAACCAGAACCCCTCCTTAGGCGAGGCCACGCCGAACAGCTTCACCTCCGGCACGTGGATTTCCACCGAGCTGACCACCAACCTCGACTTCAAGCGCGGCTTCGATATCGGCCTGCAAAAGCCGCTGGACCTGTCCTATGGCTTTGAGCATCGACGTGACACCTATGAGGTGCAGGCCGGAGACTACGCGTCCTACGCCAATGGCGGCTACTGCGTGGCGCCGGGCAACTGCGCCTCGTCCGGGGCCCAGGTCACCAACGGCATTTCACCGGACGAAGAAAGCAGCGCCTCGCGCAACAGCCTGGCCAGTTACGTTGACGTGGGCTTCAACCCGCTGCCCGACTGGTATATCGGCACCGCCTTTCGCTACGAGCATTACAACGAAGGCGTGGGCGCCACCCGCAGCGGCAAGTTGACCACGCGTTATGACTTCACCCCACAATTTGCCGTGCGCGCCACGGTCAGCAATGGCTTTCGCGCACCGTCCCTGGCCAACAGCTTGTTCAGTGCGCGCTCGACCACCTATGGCGTGGTCGACGGCGTGTACCAGTCGATCAACTACGGTGTCCTGCCAGTCGGTTCGGCCGCCGCCAAGGCCCTGGGCGCAGAGGACTTGAAGCCCGAGCGCTCCACCAACTTCAGCCTCGGCTTTACCCTGACCCCCACCGATCGCCTGAGCTTCACCGCCGACGCCTACGTGATCAACCTGCGCGATCGCATCACCCTCACCGGCACCTTGCTCGGCCCGGAAGTCACCCAGGTATTGCAGAACAACGGCATCAACTCCACCTCCGGCGGCCAGTACTTCATCAACGGCGCCGATACCCGCACCAAGGGCCTGGACCTGGTCAGCAGCTACAACCAGGACCTTGGCCCATACGGCTCGCTGAAGTGGACGGCGGCGTTCAACTGGAACCAGACCAAGATCCTCAACTACAAGGAGTCCACCAACATCCTGGGCACCTCCTATGAGCTGATGGATCGCGAGGCGCGCAACCTGATCACTGGGGTGCAGCCCAACACCAAGTTGATCCTCGGCGGCGACTGGAGCATCGATCGCTTCAACCTCAACCTGGCCCTGACCCGCTACGGCACCTACAAGGAAGTCAACTCATCGGCCAACCGCGACCTGGACCGCGTCTACAGCGCCAAGTGGATCACTGACCTGGACCTTGGCTACCACCTCACCAAGGACCTGAACATCGCCGTCGGCGCCAAGAACCTGTTCGACCTCTATCCCAAGAAACAAGGCGTGCCCAGCAGCACCATGCTTGCCAGCTACGGCACCTATTCGCCCTACGGTTTTACCGGCGGGTATTACTACACCCGCTTGACCTATGCCTTCTAAGGCCGAGGAGTCACACATGCCCATCGTCGCCAAATCCTATGACCTGATTGACTCGCCCAGCACGGTGCGCCAGGCCCGTGTGTCCACACCGATCAAAGCCCTGCAGGTGGTGCCCGCGCGCCATCCCTGGCGCTGGGCCGGGTCGATCTTTGCCGCGCTGGTGCTGCTCGCCATCGTGCATTCCCTGGCCACCAACCCGCGCTGGGAGTGGGGCGTGTTCGGCCAGTGGTTCTTCTCGCCGTCGGTGCTGCGCGGCCTTGGCCAGACGCTGTTGCTGACGCTGCTGAGCACGCTGTTCAGCGTCATCCTCGGCACCGCGCTGGCGTTGGCACGGCTCTCGGGCTCGCCACTGCTGGCGGCCCTGGCCTGGGGCTATATCTGGTTTTTTCGCTCGATGCCGGCGCTGCTGGTGTTGATCATCCTCTACAACTTCGCCTACCTGTACGACCACATCGTGCTCGGCGTACCGTTCACCGGCGTGGTGTTCGCCGAGTGGTCGACGGTCGACGTGCTCAGCCAATTCACCGTGGCCGTGCTGGGCTTGAGCCTGATGCAGGCGGCGTACGCGGCGGAGATCATCCGCGGTGGCCTGATCGGTGTAGATGCCGGCCAGCATGAAGCGGCAGCGGCCCTCGGTTTGCCTGCGTCGCGGCGTATCTTCCGGATCATCCTGCCCCAGGCGCTGCGTTCGATCCTGCCGTCGGGGTTCAACGAAATCATCGGCCTGGTCAAAGGCACGTCCATCGTCTACGTACTGGCTTTGCCGGAGCTGTTCTACACCGTGCAGGTCATCTACAACCGCACCCAGGCGGTGATCCCGCTGCTGATCGTCGCCACCGTCTGGTACCTGATCATCACCACCGTGCTCACCAGCACGCAGTACTACGTCGAGCGGTATTTCGCCCGTGGCACTGCGCGTGTACTGCCGCCGACCCCGCTGCAGCGCATCCGTCGCTGGCTCAAGGAGAAATCCCATGAGTGACGCCCGCGCCGGCCGTATCCAGATCCAGGGCGTGGGCAAGCGCTTTGGCAATCAACAGGTGTTGAAAGACATCGACCTGACCATCGATCCAGGCAAGGTCACGGTGATTCTCGGGCCGTCCGGCTCGGGTAAATCGACCTTGCTGCGCACCATCAACCACCTGGAAAAGATCGACAGCGGGCACATCACCATCGACGGTGAATACGTCGGCTATCGACGCAAGGGCGACCTGCTTTACGAACTCAAGGAACGCGAGATTCTCAAGCGCCGCATCGACGTGGGTTTCGTGTTCCAGAACTTCAACCTGTTCCCGCACTTGACCGCCTGGGAGAACGTCGCCGAGGCGCCGCTGGCGCACAAGCGCTGGAGCAAGGCCGACGCCCAGGCCAAGGCCACGGCGCTGCTGGCCAAGGTCGGCCTGGCGGACAAGGTCGATGCCTACCCCCGCCAGCTTTCCGGCGGCCAGCAACAGCGCGTGGCGATTGCCCGTGCGCTGGCGCTGGACCCCAAGGTGCTGCTGTTCGATGAGCCCACTTCAGCCCTCGACCCGGAACTGGTGGGCGAAGTACTCGACGTGATCAAGGGCCTCACCCGATTGGGCGTGACCCTGGTGATCGTCACCCACGAAATCGGCTTTGCCCGCGAAGTGGCCGACCACGTGGTGTTCCTCTGCGACGGCGAGTTGATCGAAGAGGGCCCGCCCGAACAGATTTTCCGCCAACCCCGACATCCCCGCACCGCGGCCTTTCTCGGCAAGGTGCTTTAGTTCAAGGAGTGACTGCCCATGTTTATCAATACTGCCCGCGTGGCCCTGCTGGCGCTGGCCGTCAGCACCGCGCAACACGCATTTGCCGTGCAACAGGTCGACCTCAGCCCCGACCGCCCGCGCATCCATGCGCCGCGCAATGAAGCGGCCATCGCGCAGATCCCGCCGGGCTTCAAGTTCGCCCAGCCGGGCAAGTTCACCGTGGCCGTGTCCGGTGTGGCCGGGCCGCCCCTGGCGCTGTTGGCCAGCGATGACAAGACCACCATCGGCAGCGAAGCCGACACCGCGCAACTGGTGGCCGACAGCCTCGGCCTGCAACTCAATGTGGTGCAGACCAGCTGGGAAGACTGGCCCCTGGGCGTCAGCTCGGGCAAGTACGACGCGGTGATCAGCAACGTCACCGTGACCGAGGCGCGCAAGAAGCGTTTTGACTTCGCCACGTATCGCCAGGATGTGCTCGGGTTTTATGTGAAGAGCACCAGCAAGATCAGCGAGATCAAACAGGCGGCCGATATCGCCGGGCTGAAGATCATCGTGGGTTCCGGCACCAACCAGGAAAAGGTCCTGCTGGCCTGGAACGAGGCCAATGAAAAGGCTGGCCTCAAGCCCGCGCTGTTGCAGTACTTCGACGACCAGGCCGCCGCGCAACTGGCGGTGCAATCCGGGCGCAGCGATGCGTTGTTCGGGCCTAACTCGGTGTACGCCTATTCGGCGGCGATCACCGGCGGCATCAAGCGCGTCGGCACGGTGAACGGTGGCTGGCCGTTGCAGGCGGACATTGCCGTGACCACCCGCAAGGACAACGGCCTGGTCAAGCCAATCCACACGGCCCTGGAAGGCGCGATTGCCGGCGGCCAATACGAACAGGTGCTGCAACGCTGGGGCCTGGATGTGGAGCGGGTCGACAAGTCGCTGATCAACCCGCCGGGCTTGCCGGATTAAGGAGTATCGACCATGGGACTGACACGACGTGAAGCCTTATCCAGCATCGCTGCGGTAGGCGGCGAAAAAGCCGTCAAGGATGCACTCGCGGTACTCGGCCTGGGGCCGTCGTCGCACCGCCGGCCGCAACCGCTGAAACTCAAGGACGGCCTGGGGCAGGGCACCCGCGTGCTGGTGCTCGGTGCTGGGATTGCCGGGCTGGTCACCGCCCTGGAACTGACCCGCGCCGGCTTCGCCGTGCAGGTGCTGGAAGCCCGCGACCGCGTAGGCGGGCGCACTTGGACCCTGCGCCATGGCGACCGTGTGGATTACAAGGATGGCCGTACACAGACCGCAGCGTTTGACCCGGGGCATTACTTCAATGCCGGGCCTGCGCGTATTCCCAGCCAGCACCGCACGATCCTCGACTATTGCAGTGAACTGGGCGTGCCGCTGGAAGTGCTGGTCAACAGCAGCCATGGCGCCCAGGTACGGCCGGATGTGAACCAGCCGGCGTTTACGGTTGGCCAGGCGATCAACGATGCGCGCGGGCACTTGTCCGGGTTGCTGGCCAAAGCGGTGCAGCGCGATGCGCTTGACGATGTGCTGAGCGCCGAGGAACGCACGCGCTTGCTGGCATTCCTGCAGGTGTATGGCGACCTGTCCCAGGAGCTGGCCTTTGAGGGCACGATCCGTTCGGGGCACCTGGAATCCCCCGCCCACCCTGGCGCCTTGCCTGCCAGCCGCCGCCCGTTGGCGCTGGACCAACTGCTGCACCCCGAGCTGTGGGGCGCCTTGCTGCACACCGAGTTCCCGGAGTTCTCGGCGACCATGTTCCAGCCGGTGGGCGGCATGGACCGCATCACCGATGCCTTCTACCAGCGCGTCAGCGATCACGTGCAGTTGGACGCCCAGGTCCGCCAGATCCGCCAGTTGGACGACGGTGTCGCGGTGACCTATCACGACCAGCGCAGCGGCCGCGAACAGGTGGTGCGCGCCGATTACCTGGTCTCGACGCTACCGCTGCCGCTGGTGGCCAGGCTCGACACCGACTTCAGCGAGCCGATCAAAGCCGCGCTGCTCAGCACCCGCAGCGACCAGGCGACGAAAGTGGCGTGGCAATCGCCGCGTTTCTGGGAAACCGACTACCGCACCTACGGCGGCCTGTCCTGGATCGAACACCCGGCACGCCTGCTCTGGTACCCCAGCAACGACCTCAACACCCGCGAGGGCTTGTTGGTGGCGGGCTATGTGACCGGGGAGGGTGCCGATGTGTTTGGCGCGCAACCGTTCGACCAGCAGTACGCCACCTCCAAGGAGGCGGTGGAGTTGTTGCATCCTGGGTATTCCAGGTACCTGCGCCACCCGCTGGCCGTGTCCTGGGAACAGATCCCTTTCAGCGAAGGGCCGTGGCTGCAACGTGAGCACTTCCCGGCCGCTGCCAGCGCCTTGCTCGAAGCAGGCCACGGCCGCGTGTACTTCGCTGGCGACGGCCTGGTGCAAAGCGGCGTGGGCATCTGGCAGGAATCGGCGGCCAACTCGGCGCGGCATGTGGTGGCGCAACTGGCTGAGCGCGTTACCCGACAAACCCACCTTGCGGCAGTGGCCGCCTCCTGAGGAACCCCACCATGAGCGACAGCATTCAACGCACCAGCGTCGGCGATTTCCCGATCTCGCAAACCGTCACCGTACCCGCGTCCGCCAGCCTGATTTTTGTCAGCGGGACCTTGCCGGACCTGGCTGATCCGAACGCCCCGGCCGGCACGCCGGCGGCCTATGGCAGTACCGAAGTACAGACCGTGTCGGTGTTCGACAAACTACGCAAGATCCTGCGCCAGCAAGACCTGGACCTGGGCGATATCGTGCAGCTGCGCGTGTTCCTGGTGGGCGCCGAAGAAACCGGCGGCAAGCTGGATTTTGCCGGATTGCAGCGCGGTTATACGCAGTTCTTCGGCACCCCTGAACAGCCGAATAAACCTGCACGCACCGCGCTGCAAGTCGTCGCGCTGCCCTTGCCCGGAGCGCTGGTCGAAGTCGAAGCCATCGCTGCCAGAACAGCCTGATTCGAGCGGGAAAGACGGTGGGAGGGGGCTTGCTCCCACCTTTTATCCGGTTCAGCCAGATGATCCTTATGTCCACCTTGGAGAATCCCTATGTCTACAGCACCCCGGCAACTCAAATTCGGCGCCATCCTCACTGGGGTCGGCACCGCGCAAAACGAATGGCTGCACCCGCAAATCCCGGGCAATGCCAGTGTCGATATCGACTGGTACCGCGCGCGGGCGCAACAGGCGGAAGCGGCGAAGTTCGACCTGGTGTTCATCGTCGACAGCCCTTACATCACGCCGGATTCGGCACCGCACTTCCTCAACCGCCTGGAGCCGCTGACCCTGCTCTCGGCCATTGCCGGCGCGACGTCGAAGATCGGCCTGGTCGCCACCTTGACCACGTCCTATACCGAACCTTTCAACGTCGCCCGCCAGTTCGCCTCCCTGGACCTGATCAGTGGCGGCCGCGCCGGCTGGAATGTGGTCACCACCGGCCTGGAAGGCGCGGCCGGTAACTTCGGCCGTGAGCAGCATATCGACCATACCGAGCGCTATCGTCGGGCAGCCGAGCACCTGGAGGTAGTGCAAGGCCTTTGGGATTCCTACGAGGACGACGCCTTTGTGCGCGACAAGGCGAGCAAGGTGTTCCTCGACCCGCAGCGCCAGCACCGCCTCGACCATCACGGCGAGTTCTTCTCGGTGACCGGGCCGCTGAATATCGCGCGCTCAGTCCAAGGCCAACCGGTGATTTTCCAGGCGGGCATTTCCGAATCCGGGCGCAGCTTGGCGGCCAACTATGCCGAGGGCATTTTTGCTGGGGTGGGTAATTTCGAGGACGCCCAGGCCTATTACAGCGATATCAAACAACGTACCGCCGCTGCCGGGCGCAACCCCGATCACGTGACCATCCTGCCGGGTATTTCGCCGATCATTGCCGACACCGATGAGCAGGCCCAGGCCATCGACCGCGAACGCAATGGCGAGCTGGATTTGAACAAGGCACTGGTGCAGTTGGGGCGGCCGTTCAACTACCACGACTTCAGCCAGTACCCGTTGGACGAACCCTTCCCCGACCTGGGCGACCTGGGCAGCAATGGCTATCGCGGGCATGCCGAAAACATCAAGCAAGTCGCCCGCGAACAGGGCCTGACTCTGCGTGAGGCGGCGTTGCGCTTTGCCAAGCCGTTCTCCAGCTTCGTCGGCTCGCCCAAGACCGTGGCAGATGAGATCGAGCGTTGGTTTGTGGACGGGGCGGTGGATGGCTTCAACATCCATGTAGGGGCGCCGGATGACTTTGCGCGCTTTACCGACCAGGTGCTGCCGCTGCTGCGTGAGCGTGGGTTGTTTCGTCGTGAGTACAGCCACAGCACGTTGCGTGGGCACCTGGGGTTGCCGGTGCCGGTGAATCGGCATACGGCGGCACGTGCGCAAGCCGCGCCAGAACCGTTGCAGGCCGTAGGCGCGTAAACGCGGTGAAGAACGCTGCGAGCGGGCCTGCGGTGGCGAAGCCGCTTGCTCCCGCTCGACAGCGAAGCTGGGGCTGGCTTTTTCAGGCATGCCTGGCCCTCAAGCCCACTCCACGGGGGGATCGAACGTCCTCTCTAAAAAATGCAATTATATAATTATATTTTTAATAAATATTAAAAAAGCTGATTATTAGAATATAACTACAAAGCCTTTTACAGACGATTCTTAGACGAATACCTTTCAGTCATAGAGGTATTCCTCTGGCGACACACTCGACCCGACCCCTCGCACGGTGGAGGAGAGCAATGACCTTACCCACCTGCGAGGGGCTTCCTGATCATGACCACCTGACCTCACCTCCTGCCACTCAAACCACCTGACGATCCGCCGCCGGCCCAGGCCGCGCCATGCTTTCGCTCGCCTCTAGAAAAGTTACCTGATCAGGGTCCACTCGCATGAGTCATTCCACGTTATTCCCGCAAACCATTTACACCTTGCCCTACGACAATAATCGCCTGGCCTTGGACGGCATACCCAAGCATGACGATCCGTTGCTCGAGCGCCTGCACCGCAAACAGCGCCTGGCTGCGGCTTACCGGTTGTTTGGTCGCCTGGGTTATGAAGTCGGTGTCGCAGGGCACTTTACGGCCCGTGACCCGATCCATCCCGAGCAATACTGGATCAACCCATTGGGTGTGCCGTTCTCGCAGATCACCGTCTCGCATCTGCTGCGGGTCGATGGCAAGGGCCAAGTAGTGGAGGGCGAAGGCTTACTCAATACCAGCGCGTTGGAGTTGCATCACGACTTGCAGCAGGCGCGGCCGGAGGTAGTCGGCATCGCTCACCTGCACAGCTTTCATGGCCGGGTGTGGTCGTCGCTGGGGCGGCTGTTCGACCCGATTACCGCCGAGTCCGGTGCGTTCCTCAATGACCAGGTGATCTTTGCGCGCCACGCCCTGCGCACGGCCAGTGGCGCCCTGGAACAGGACCGCCATATCGTCAGCCGGGCCTTCGTGAAGGCCTTCGCCCAAAACAACCTGCTGGTGTGGCAGAACCACGGCCTGTGGGTCACCGGCGAAACGGTCGAAAGTGCCGCCTGGCGTTTCATCCTCGCCGAAGACACCGCCCGCGTGCACCTGCTGGCGCACTCGGCGGGCCAGCCGCTGATTCCGCCGCCGGACGCCAGTGACGGCGGCGTGGACAAGGCACGTCAGGAGTTTTTCGCCTGGCTCAACTTCCTGCCGCTGTGGGACCAGATCCGTACCGAAGAACCCGACCTGCTCGACTGAGGCACTGCCCATGCAAACCCTTTCCCGACGGCAATTGCTGGTGGCCAGCGGCGTGCTTGCGGCCGGTTCCCTGCTGGGTGCCCAGGCGGTCGAGCCGCTGCGCGTATGGCGCTATAAGGGCACGGCGGCTTCCTTCCTGGCGGACGCCGGCCAGGCCGATACGCCGTACCCGGTCGAGTGGGTGGATATCAGTGGCGGCAACCTGGTGCTCGAAGCCCTGAGCAGCGGGCACTTGGACTACGCCTACATGAGCGAGATCCCGCCGGTGTTCGCGGCGATTGCCAAGGTGCCGATTGCGCTGGTAGCCGTGTACCAGGGCGACCGTAACGACACCACGCTGGTGGTGAAAAAAGGCAGCGGCATCCGCACGGTCCAGGACCTCAAAGGCAAGACCATCAGCTACGTGCGCGCCACCAACACCCACTATTTTGTGTTGAACATGCTGCGCCAGAACGGCCTGTCGCTGGCCGATGTGACGCCCGTGCCGCTGCCGATGCAGGACGCGCTCACTGCCTTTCGCAACGGCCATGTCGACGCCATCGCCACCGGTGGCATCAGCGCCTTGCAAGCCACCAGCCTGATGGACGGCGAGCGGCTGGCGGATGTCAGCCGCTATTACTCCGGCAACTATGTGATTGCGACCACGCAACCGGTATTGGCCGACCCTCGACGCCGCAGCCAGGTAGGCGATTTTTTGCGGCGTGAGCAAGCCACCTGGGCCTGGGTCAATGCCCATCCCGAACGCTGGGCCGAGCGCAGTGAAGCGCTGACCGGTATCGATCGCACCCTGTACCTGCGCCAGTTCCAGCAGCGCAGCCAGCCGGGCCGGCTGGTGGGGATCGACGCTGGTGCCATCGCCTCCCAGCAGCAAGTGGCCGATCTGTTTCACGCCAACCATTTGATCAGCCAGAGCATAGATGCCCGTGAGCTGTGGCGTGACGACTTCAACCCTATTCTGAACAGTTGACCTGCCATGAAACTCACTGCCTACCGTCCCACCTTGCAACTCGCGCCGCTGATGTTCGCAGGCTTCACGATGCTGCCTGCCTATGGCGCCACCGATGACACCCTCGACACGGTGATCGTTACCGGCTCCCGCGGCAGCGAAGCACGCACCGTCACCAGCAGCCCCTCGCCCATCGATGTGATCAGCGCCCAACAGCTGGAAAAAACCGGCTCCAGCAGCCTGCGTACCGCCTTGCAGAAAACCTTGCCGTCGTTCTCCCAGCGCCCCTCGGGTTCGTCCAACGACAGCATCGCCCGGCCCTACAGCCTGCGTGGTCTCAACGGCTCCAACGTGCTGGTGCTGGTCAATGGCAAGCGCCGCCACAACAGTGCGGTGATCAACCTCGATTCCACGGCGGCCTACGGCACCAACCCAGTGGACCTGGACATGATCCCGGTCAGCGCCATCGACCATATCGAAGTGCTGCGCGACGGCGCCTCGGCGCAGTACGGCTCGGATGCGATTGCCGGGGTGATCAACATCATCCTCAAGCAAAACGACAACGGCGGTTCGGTCAGCACCTCCTATGGCGAGTACACCAAGGGCGATGGCGGCACGATCCGCCAGACCCTCGACAACGGTTTTGCACTGCCCAACGATGGCTTCTTCAATCTGTCCCTGGATGCCAAGTCCCAGCAGACTGCCGTGCGTGCGCGGGACGCGACCGGTGCGTTCTACTACCGCCAGCCCGACGGCTCCGCCGACCCACGCGAGGCCAACGACAAGGATGTGCAGAAGAACGGCCTGCCGAAAATCAAGGCGATCAACGTCGCCTACAACGCCGAACTGCCCCTGGACGATGTGACCCTGTATTCGTTCTCCACCCTCAGCCAGCGTGATGCGCGCGGCGGACAGAACTACCGGCGGCCGAACTCGACCAACATCATTCCGTCGATTTATCCCGATGGCACCGCGCCGTTCTATACCCTGCGCGAGACCGACTACCAGGTGGCGGCTGGCGGCAAGGGCCAGGTGGCCGCATGGAACTGGGACCTGAGCTCGACCTTTGGCCGCGACAAAGGCGTGGCCGGTGCCGACGAGACCCTCAACGCCTCGCTCGGCCCGTCGAGCCCGACGCACTTCACCACCTACACCAACTATTTCGACCAGTGGACCAACAACCTCGACCTGACTCGCGCTTTTGAAGTCGGGCTGAGCAAGCCGTTGCAGGTGTCGGCCGGCCTGGAGCACCGGCATGAGCGCTACAAGACCGAGTCCGGCGACCCGCTGTCCTACATCAATGGCGGCTACGTATACCCGAGTGGCCCGCTGGCCGGGCAGCCGGGTGCGGTGGGCGCCCAGGGCGCGATCACTCTGACCCCGGAAGACGAGGGCCAGGCCAGCCGCAACAGTTACGCGAGCTATGTGGACGTTGGCCTCAACCCCACCGAAAAATTCTATGTGGGCGTGGCCGGGCGTTTCGAGCACTACGATGACAGCTCGGGCAACACCCGCAGTGGCAAGCTTTCGCTGCGTTACGACCTGACCCCCGAGTTCGCCCTGCGTGGCACGTTAAGCAATGGCTTCCGGGCACCGTCGTTGTCGCAGTCGGTGTATGCGCAAACCGCCAACCAATACACCACGGTCAATGGCGTGTCGCAGTTCGTCGAAGCGAAGTCGGTGCGGGTCGATTCGCCCCTGGGCCAGGCCCTGGGCGCCGAAGCCCTCAAGCCCGAGAAGTCGCGCAATATCAGCGTCGGCTTCGCCTACAAACCGGTGCCTGAAGCCAATATCACCGTGGATGCCTATCAGATCGAAATCAGCGACCGCATTGCCCAGACCGGTTTCCTGTTCGGCAACGGCGTCGACCAGATCCTGCAAGCCAACGGTTATCGCCCCGGCTACCGGGTGAAGTACTTCACCAATGCCGCCGACACCACCACCCGTGGCATCGACCTGGTCACCGATTACCGCGTCGATTACGGCGCCCTGGGCACCGTCAAATATGGCGTGGCCGCCAACTACAACAAAACCACCATCGACAGCATCAAGTCGACCCCGGCCGCACTCACCGCCGTGGGCAGCAGCCTGGTGCTGTTCGACCGCGTGGCCCAGGGCTACCTGACCGTGGCCAACCCCAAGACCAAACTGATCCTGAGTGCCAACTGGAAGGTCGACCAGTTCGACATCAACGCCTCGCTGAACCGATACGACAAGGTTATCGCCCGCGACGCCAACCCCGCGTATGACGTGACCTACGGGGCCAAATGGCTGACTGACCTGGAGGTGGCCTACAACTTCACCAAGGACCTCAACCTGGCCGTGGGCGCTAATAACCTGCTCAACGTCAAGGCCGACAACAACGCGTTTCCCCAGGGTGATGTCAACGGGTTTCCGAAGTTCGGCAGCATCTCGCCGTTCGATCCCTACGGGGCCTTCTGGTACACCCGCGCCACCTATACCTTCTGATGAGGACTGCGACATGAGCCAACAAGAACGACAGATTCTGCTCGGCGCCTTCATCCCCAGTGCCGGCATCATGGGCTCCGCCTGGCGACATCCCAGCGCGGCCAACGATTCGTTCCGCGACTTTGGACACTTTCGCTGGATTGCCGAAAAACTTGAGGCCGCGCGCTTTCATGCGCTGTTCTTCAACGACTCGGTGAATGTCGACCTCGACCCGCTGGCGCTGGCGCGCGGCCCCAACAGTGTGCGCTGGGACCCATTGGTGCTGTTGCCGGCGTTGGCTCTGGCCACACGTAATATCGGCCTGATCGCCACTGCCAGCACCACCTACAACGAGCCTTACAACATCGCGCGTAAGTTCGCCAATATCGACCATCTCAGCGGCGGCCGCGTGGGCTGGAACCTGGTCACGTCCCTGGGCGGCGGCGAGAACTTCAACCGCAACGACCATATCCAGCATGCTGACCGCTACGAGCGCGCGGAAGAGTTCTACGACGTGGTCACCGGCCTGTGGGACAGTTGGGCCGACGATGCGTTTATCCAGGACAAGGCCAGCGGGCAATGGCTCGACACCGACAAGCTGCACGTGCTCAACCATCACGGTAAACACTTCCAGGTGCAAGGCCCGCTGAATGCCGCGCGGCCGGTGCAGGGCTACCCGGTGATTGCCCAGGCCGGTTCTTCCGACGCCGGCCGACGGCTGGCGGCGCGAGCCGGCGAGTTGATCTTCACTGCCCAGCACACGGTGGAGCAGGGCCAGGCGTTCTACCGTGACATCAAGCACAGCGCCGCCGCCTTGGGCCGCAACCCCGCGCACCTGAAAGTGCTGCCGGGGGTCTCAACCGTGATCGGCCGCACCCAGGCCGAAGCCCAGGCCAAATACGATCAGTTACAGGAATTGCAAGACCCCAAGGCGTTCCTCAGTTCGATCTCACGCTTTACCAGCCTGGGCTTCGACTTGTCTGAGTTGCCCTTCGACTCGCAGGTACCGCTGCCACCGGAGCAGTTCGACACCAACACCCACAAGAGCCGGCAGAAGCTGGTCTTCGACTTGATCCGTCGCGAACGCCCGACGGTGCGTGAGCTGTTCAACAAGCTCACTGCCGGCGGGCATCGGATCCTGATCGGTACGCCGCAAAGCGTGGCGGACGATTTCCAGGCATGGTTCGAAAGTGGCGCTGCCGATGGCTTCAACGTGATGTTTTCGGGCTTGCACCAGGGCATTGCCGATTTTGCCGACGGCGTCGTACCCGAGTTGCAGCGCCGCGGGCTGTTCCGACATGAGTACCAAGGCCAGACCCTGCGTGAAAACCTCGGGTTGCCGTATGTCGTTAACCGTCATCATCAAGGGGCGCGATCATGAAGCCGCTTTCAATTGCGTTGCTGGCGCTGCTGCTGGCGGCATGCGGCGGCCCCTCCGGCGAAGGCCGCCAGGCTGACGTGTCCAAGCCCCACACCGGTGGTACCTTGCGCGTGGCCCTGGACGGCGACCCGCAGTGCATCGACCCGCAGCAGGCCGGCAATAACACCGCGTTGAATGTGGGGCGGCAGGTGGTCGACTCCCTGACCGACCAGGACCCGCTCACTGGCGCGATCGTGCCGTGGCTGGCTGAGCGCTGGGAGGTGGACGCGGACTCGCGACGGTTTACCTTTGTACTGCGCCAGGGCGCGACCTTCAGCGATGGCGTGGCGGTGGATGCGGCAGCGGTCAAGGCCAACCTGGAAGCCATCGTGGCCCTCGGCGCGCGTTCGATCCTGGGCTCGACCTACTTGGCCGGGCTCAAGCGTGTCGACACGCCGGACAGCCATACGGTGGTGGTCGAGTTCGAGCAACCCAATGCGCAATTCCTGCAAGCCACGTCCACCATGACCCTGGGGCTGTTGTCGCCGGCCAACCTGGCGCTGCCTTCCGGTGACCGCTGCCAGGGCCAACTGGTGGGCTCGGGGCCGTTTGTGCTCAAGTCGTTCGTGCATAACCAGAAGGTTTCACTGGCCCGACGCGAAGACTATGCGTGGGGCTCTTCGCTGGCAGCCCATAAAGGCAAGGCTTGGCTCGACGGCATCGAGTTCCTGATCATTCCAGAGTCTGGTGTACGCCTGGGCAGCCTGGCTTCCGGGCAGATCGAGGTCAATACCAGCGTGGCGCCCCAGGATGAGCCGAGCATCGACGGGCAGGGCCTGGTGCTGTTGACACGTGCTAACCCGGGTGTGGTGTTTAACCTGGCATTGAATGAGTCGACGCCGCTGTTCGCCGATATCAAGGTGCGCCAGGCGCTGAACAAGGCGATCGATCGTGCCGAGTTGCAGCGCATTATTTCCCGCTACCAGAAACCCGCCACGGCCTTGCTGGCAAGCAGCACGCCGCTGTACCGCGACTTTTCCAGCCTGCTGGCCTACGACCCGGCAGGTGCGCGCAAGCTGCTGGACGAGGCCGGGTGGTCGGTGGGGGCCGATGGGGTGCGCGTCAAGGACGGCCAGCGTCTGGCGTTTCGCCTGGACTATTGGCAACAGACGCCAATCCTGGAACTGGTGCAGCAACAGTTGAAAGGCGTAGGTATCGAGTTCCAGTTGAATAAATCCACCATCAGCCAGGTCACGGCGATCCAGGCCGGTGGGGATTTCAGCGTGCGCTTTCTCAACCTGACCCGTGCCGACCCGGATGTGTTGCGTACGGTGTATTACGCCCAGGGTTACAACATCAACCAGCGCGAGCCGGGGGAGGTGGACCGCCTGTTGAGTGAGTCGTCCGAGACCCTCGACAGCGCCAAGCGCCAGGGGCTGATCGACCAGGCCAGCGAGTTGTTGTTGCGCGACGGCCACGCAATTGCCCTGGTAGAACTGGCGACGGTGCTGGCCCATGGCAAGAAGGTGCAGGGCCTGCATTACGAAGCGTCCTCACGGCTGCAATTCTTCGACACTTGGTTGCAACCATGAAGGGCACCGTGCTTTACCTGTTGGCCCGTGGCGGCCAGGCACTGTTGGTGCTGTGGGCGGCGTTCAGCCTGTCGTTCGTGATTCTGTATGCGCTGCCCAGCGATCCGGTGAGCATCATGCTCAACCAGAGCGGCGAACAGAGCACGGTCAACCAACAGCAAGTGGCAGCGTTGCGTGCGCAATACCACCTCGACGAACCGCTGGCGGTGCAGTACGGCATTGCGCTATGGCATGCGGTGCAGCTGGATTTTGGTAACTCGATCCAGAGTGGCCAGCCGGTATCGGCGTCGTTGGCCGAGGCATTGCCGAAGACGGCGGCATTGGCGCTGGTGTCACTGGTGGTGGCGTTGGTGTTGGGGGTGAGCCTGGCGCTGGTCGCCAGCCTGACGCGCCAGCGCTGGTTGCGTGATCTGTTGCTGGGGTTGCCGGCGATCGCGGTGTCGCTGCCGACGTTCTGGGTCGGCTTGCTGCTGTTGCAGTGGTTCTCCTTCGGCTGGCACTGGTTTCCGGCGATGGGTAACCAGGGCCTGGCCTCGCTGGTGTTGCCGACGCTGACCCTGGCGATTCCCACCAGCGCGGTGATCGCCCAGGTGCTGGCGCGCTCCCTGGCCGCTACCTGGCGCCTGCCGTTTGTAGACGCCTTGCGCGCCAAGGGCCTGAGCCCGCTACGGGTGCTGCTGACCCATGTGCTGCATAACGCGGTGATCCCGATCCTGAGTTTGAGCGGGGTGATCGTCGGCTCGCTGCTGGCCGGCTCCGTGGTCACCGAAACGGTGTTTTCCCGCGAAGGCGTCGGCCGCCTGGCCCAGGGCGCGGTCAGCACCCAGGACATTCCGGTAGTACAAGGCGTGGTGGTGTTGGCGGCGTTGATCTTTATCGCGGTCAACCTGTTGGTGGATCTGTTGTACCCGTTGTTGGACCCCCGAATCCGTGGAGCCGTACGATGAGCCTTGCATTGAGCACCGTTGCGCCACGCCCGCGCTATTTCAGGTTATTGCGCCGCCGCCCGTTATTGCCCCTGGGCGTGATCGTCTTGCTGTTGGTGCTGGGCTGGGCGCTGTGGCCGTCGCTGTTCAGCCATTTCGATCCGTTGCTCGGCGTGCCGGCCAATGCCTTGCAGAGCCCCTCCCTGGTGCACTGGTTTGGCACCGATCATCTGGGACGGGACCTCTACAGCCGTACCGTGTACGGCGCCGGGTTGTCGTTGCGCGCCACCTTGCTGGCGGTACTGATCGCCTTGTTCAGCGGCATTGTGCTGGGCGTGCTTGCCGGTTTCTTTGGCGGCTGGGTGGACGCAGTGCTGATGCGCCTGGTGGAGGTATTGATGGCAATCCCCGCGCTGTTGCTGGCGATGGCCGTGATCACGGTGCTGGGGTTCGGCACGGTGAATATCGCCCTTGCCGTGGGCCTGTCGTCGGTGGCGACCTTTGCCCGCCTGGTGCGTGGCGAAGTCTTGCGCTGGCGGGCCAGTACGTTTGTCGAGGCGGCAGCGGCCTGCGGTGTCGGGCCATGGACCATCATCGTGCGCCATGTCTTGCCCCACGCCAGCGCGCCGGTACTCGCGTTGGCGGCCCTGGAATTCGGCAGCGCGGTGTTGTCGGTCTCGGCCTTGAGCTTCCTCGGTTTTGGCGCACCACCGCCGCAACCCGAATGGGGCCTGCTGGTTGCTGAAGGACGCAACTACATGATCGCCGCCTGGTGGTACACCAGCCTGCCGGGCC
The DNA here is from genome assembly GCF_057808775.1 of Pseudomonas sp. FG86. NCBI lineage: Bacteria > Pseudomonadati > Pseudomonadota > Gammaproteobacteria > Pseudomonadales > Pseudomonadaceae > Pseudomonas > Pseudomonas sp. FG86. The sequence goes on from NZ_JBMDIS010000037.1 coordinate 19,187, forward strand.
TGGTGGTCGCGGCGGTGGTGGTCTCCGCCAATCAACTGGCGCGCGCGTTGCAACACGATCAAGGAACTGCACGATGACAGACCAACCTTTGCTCGACGTGCGCGACCTGCGCATCGCCTACCACGGTCGCGACGGACACACCCTCGGAGTGGCCGGGATCGATTTTCAACTCAAGGCCGGTGAGATCCTGGCGATTGTCGGCGAGTCCGGCTCGGGCAAGTCGACCACCGCGGCGGCCCTGGTGGGGTTGCTGGCGGGCAACGCACAGATCGAGTCTGGCAGTATCCGCCTGGCCGGCCAGGAATTGACGACGGCCAGCGAGCGACACTGGCAAAACATTCGCGGACGCAGTGTGGGCTTTGTACCTCAGGACCCGGGCCTGTCCCTGGACCCGGTCAAGCGTGTCGGCCACCAATTGGTCGAGGCCTTGACCCTGCACGGCGTGCCCAAGCCGCTGGCACGCCAACGCAGCCTGGCGCTGTTGCGCGAGGTCGGCCTGCCGGGAGTCGAACGCGTGGCGCGCGGTTATCCCCATCAACTCTCCGGCGGCATGCGCCAGCGCGTGCTCATTGCTATCGCCCTGGCCAACGACCCGCCACTGATCATCGCCGACGAGCCCACCAGCGCCCTGGATGTGGGCGTGCAGCGGCAAGTCCTCGACCGCCTGCAAACCCTCGCGCGTGAGCGCGGCACGGCCGTGCTGCTGATTACCCATGACCTAGGGGTGGCGCTGGATCGAGCGGACCGGTTGCTGGTGATGCACCAGGGGCGCATTGTCGAAAGCGGTGACGCTCGCCGTGTATTCCAGGCCCCGCAGCACATCTATACCCGGCAACTGCTGCAGGCGGCACCGAGCTTGTTGGTGCAACAGCGACGGCCAGTGAGCGTATTACGTGTCGATGCCACACCGCTGTTGACGGTGCAGGGCCTGCGCAAGGATTTCTCCACCTGGCGCCACCCTGCGCCGCTGGCGGTTGACGACGTGTCGTTTCATCTGCCGCGCCATGGCACCACCAGCCTGGTGGGAGAGTCGGGGTCTGGCAAGTCCACCACGGCGCGCTTGATCCTCGGCCTGGAGCGCCTGGACGACGGCAGCGTGCTGTTTGACGGGCAGGACATCAGTCGCGTATCCCGCCGTGACTGGTTGGCCTTGCGCCGACAGATCCAAGTGGTCTACCAGAATCCCTATGCATCGCTGAACCCGCGCCTGACTCTGGAGCAGATCATCAGCGAACCGTTGCATGCGTTTGACCTCGGCAATGGCGCCTGGCGTCGACAGCGCGTGGCGACCTTGCTGGAACAGGTCGAGTTGCCGGCGCGGTTGTTGGGCAGCCGGCCGGTCGAGCTGTCCGGTGGGCAGCGGCAGCGGGTGGCAATCGCGCGGGCGCTGGCATTGGAGCCGCAGTTGCTGGTGTTGGATGAGGCGTTGTCGGCGTTGGATGCGTCGATACAGGGGCAGATCTTGAAGTTGCTTGCGCAACTGCAGGAGCGCTTGGGCTTGAGCTATTTGTTTATTTCCCATGATCTGGCGGTGGTGCGGCAGATTTCCGATCATGTGGTGGTGATGCGAGCGGGTCGGGTGGTGGAACAGGGTGATTGCGAGCGGGTGTTCACCGCGCCGACAAGTGACTACACACGCCGTTTGCTGGCGGACATTCCTGGGCGTTTATTGGCGGTCAGCTGACCAGATACGGTCAAGCCTGTGTGCGCAGGGTGGTGGACGGATGTCTGCCCCCAGGGCATCGCCGGCCAGCAGCGCCATGCGCGGCGCACTGGCCAGGATGAAGGGGCGTACGAGGTCAGTAGCGCCTTGAACTTCGCTACCGTCGACGTCAGTTATCAGGCGCAAAAAGCCGACGCTACCAAGGACGGTGGGGCGGTGACGTCTGGCTGGAGCATCCGGCATAACGTAAAGACCCGAGGCCTCAACGTGTGCCCGGATACCGCGTCTCCATCACTATCGACAGCGCATCCGGGCGCCAGAATTCCTGGTCGAATTCCACCGCCTGGTTAGCTTCGCCAAAATTCAAGCGCTCCAGGTACACACTGGTGGATCCTGGGGACAGTTGCAGCAGGTCGGCCTGTTCTTCATTCACCGTGCCAATATGCATCTCCAGTTCACAACGTGATTGCACGCGGGCAAAGCGCTCGCGCAGCAGTTGGGTCAGCGAGGTGTTGAGGTCGGCTTCCAACAGGCCTGGGCACCAGCTGGCAAGCAGTGCGTTGAATTCCAGCAGCACCGGGCGGCGGTCGATCCAACGGCGGCGTTGCAGGAAAAACAGCGGCTCGTCCACCGACGCCAAACCCATGCGCTTGGCCAGCCATGGTCCCGCCGGGCGCAGTTCGGCATGCAGGCATTCGGTGCGGGGCGTGCGGCCCTGGGCGCTGACGTAATCCATAAAGCCGCTGATGCGTGTCGGGTCGTAGCGAATGCGCCTGGGGCTGACGAACCAGCCCCGGCGATTTTCCCGATATACCAGGCCCTCGGCCTCCAGTTGCTGCAAAGCCTGGCGCAAGGTCACGCGAGTGCAGCCGAAGCGTTCGATCATGTCTCGTTCGGAGGGGAATTTCTCGTCGGCCTGGGGTACACCGGCGGCGATGTCGTTGGCGATCTGTTCGCGGATACGCTGGTAGTGTGGGGAAATTGGGTCGAAAGGCATCCTGGGGTTCCGTGTGCAAGCATGACGTGGGGGTGACTCTACCGTTCCTGTTGGCGTAGGTCACCTGGTCCCACGCAGGCTTCAGGCAAAGCGGAACGAAGCGCCATGGGCCGAGCTTGGCAGGCGATCGCTGCCATCGGCGCTGAGGCGCGAGCGCAGTGTGCCGCTTTGCGCGTTGGTGCGGTACAACCCGCGTTTTTGCAGGGCCGGGATCACCCGTTCGACGAAGTCATTCAACGAACCAGGGCTGATCAGCGGGTTGAGCATGTAGCCGCTGGTGCCGGAGATGCGTGCGTGCTCCTGGATCTTTTCTGCGATCTGCTCCGGGGTGCCCACCAGGATCAGGTCGCTGCCACGGGTGACATTTGCAAAGCGTTGGCGCACCTCGCCTGCGGTCAACGGTTTGCCGCTGCCATCGGGGCGCATCACGTAGGAGGTCATGCCTTCGGTGTGGGTCGACAGCGCTTCGTTGTCGGCGTAGCGGTTGATGTCGATGCCGGTGTCGCCGGCATAGCTCACCAACTGTGCTTGCAGGTGATAGTTGCTTTGCAGGGTGTCGTATTTTTTCTGTGCCTCGATGGCGGTGGGAGCGGTGACGATACGCAGCACGGTCAGCGACTTCACATCGGCGGCCTGACGCCCACGGGCTTCGGCCTGACGCCAGATATCTTCAAGGCCCTGGCGGATGTCCAGCGGGTTGGACTTGGCGATAAACACCAGTTCCGCGTGCTTGGCCGCGAACTCCCGGCCGCGTGCCGACCAGCCGGCCTGGATCAGCAACGGCGTGCGCTGTGGCGATGGCGAGCTGAGGTGCGGGCCGGCGACGCGGTAATGTTCACCCGCGTGCTGGATCGGGCGTACCCGCGCGCCATTGGCGTAGGTCTGCGTGAGTTTGTCGGCAACTACGGCGTCATCGGCCCAGCTGCCTTCCCAGAGCTTGTAGACCACCTCCAGGAACTCTTCGGCGCGCTCGTAGCGGTCGTCGTGCTTGATCATCTGCTCCAGGCCGAAATTGCGCGCGGCGCTGGACAGGTACGAAGTGACGATGTTCCAGCCGATGCGCCCCTCGGACAAATGATCCAGCGTACTGAAGCGTCTGGCATGGGTGAACGGGTGCTCGTAGCTGGTGGTGACGGTGACGCCAAACGCGAGTTTTTCGGTGAGGGCCACCAGCGCCGGAATGATCGTCAGCGGGTCGTTGGCGGGGGCTTCGACGGCCCATTTCAACGCCATCGCTTCAGAGCCGCCAAACACATCGTAAAAGCCCAGCACATCGCCGAAGAACATCAGGTCCAGGTTGGCTTCATCCGCCGTGCGGGCCAGGTTCGACCAGTACTTGAGGGTGTTGATGCCCAGCCGTTCATCGGCCGGGTGGGTCCACAGGCTGGGCGCGCCGCCGCAGCCGACACTGGCTTGTTCATAGAGGCCGAATAACAGCGGGGTGGGATCGGACATGGTGCTTCCTGCGGGCAAAAGGGTCGGGGGACACGCGGGGGAGGCGGGTCTGCTGGCTGAGAACAACCGGGCGTTTGTTTATATTTAAACGTGATAAACGCTTTGTGTTTAATGATATTAAACGCTGTGAACCGACACTTTGGTTATATGTTCCTGCTGCTGCAGGTCACGTTGCCAGGCACGCAAACCGTAGGCGGCCAGCAGCACAAAACCGGCATACAGCGCAGCGGTCAGTTGCAGGTCCTTGTACAGGAACAAGCCCACATAGGCCGCGTCCAGCACGATCCACAGCCACCAACTGACCACGTACTTGCGCGCCGCCCATAGGCTGGCGACCAGGCTGAAGGCCGTGAGCAGCGAATCCAGCCAGGGCAGGGCGGCGTCGGTGAAGTGGTGCATCACGGCGCCCAACACCACGGCGCCGATCACTCCGGCCAGCAGGTGCCGCCAGGCCTCATGGCGTGGCAGGCGCTCCACCCGCACCTTGCCTGCTTCGACGCGTCCGGTGCTCCAGCGCCACCAGCCATAACCTTGCAGCACGGCGAAGACCAGTTGCAGGAGCATGTCCGAATACAGCTTCACGTCGAAGAAGATCCAGGCGTACAGCAACACCGCAACCACACTGACCGGCCAGCACCAGCGCACCCGTTGTGCGGTGAGCCAGACCCCGGCGATGTTGAAGAACACGGCGACGATTTCCAGTGGCGACATAGGCTTCTCTCAAAAACTAATTTTCCAGGTGCAACGCCTGTTGCTTGAGCTGGCGCTTGCGTTCGAAGGGCAGTTTTTCCTGGTCGGCGTAGGGAGCGCTGTACCAGTTGCCGTAAGTCGGGTTGGGCAGTAGGAACCAGCGTTTGCCCAGCCAGGCGAGGTACGGTGCGGCCGCCTTGCGTTGGTCGGCCAGGGTGTTGTGATCGGCCTGCACGAAGTCACCAAAGGAATCGCCGGCCAGCATCAGTACGCGGGCGTGGCTGGCGACCCATTGGCGCCGGCAGTTCTTGCCGTAGCCGGCCTGTTCGCAGTGGCCGGTGGGGGTACTGGCGGCGAGTACTTGCTCGTTACGCTCAACCGGAAAACCGCGCAGGCGCAGGTTGTTGACCGTGGCCTGGACCTGGCTGTGTTCGCGGTTGGTGATGTAGTAGACGGTGATGCCTTTGTGGTGGGCCGCTTGCAAAAAGTCTACGGCGCCGGGCAGTGCCTGGGCCTTGGCCTGCTCGACCCAGGTGTTCCAGCGCTCGTAGGAATAGACCTGATTGCTGAGGATGTCCCTGGCGTTAAGCGGCACGTTGTCGAGCAAGGTTTCGTCGATATCGACGACTACGGCTGGCGGCAGTCCGGCGAGGTTGCGCGGCGGCAAGGGCAGGGCGTCCCAGGCCGGGTCGGCCAGGGCCGCGTCGAGCTGGCGCGTGGCGCTGGCGAACACCTGTTGGTAAATCAGCTCGTGCTCGATCGAGGTCTGGGTCCACAGCACTGCGTCCAGTTGGTCGTTGGCGGGCGGTTGCTGCTGGCAGCCCACCAGGGCGCTCGAGAGCAGGCATACACTGGCAAATATCAGATTACGCATAAACGCTTGGCCTCAAAAATTGACGGTGGCGGACAACCGCGCGGTACGCGGGGCGCCCAGGAACAGGTAGCCGTCGCCTGCGGACTCACCCACATCGCGCCAGTAGCGTTTGTCGAACAGGTTGTCGACGGCCAGGCGCAGCACAGTATCGTAATCGCCGACCTTGGTGCTGTAGCGACCGCCCACATCGAACACCGCGTAGTCGTCGACCTTCACCGTAGCCGTGCGGTTGGCGTATTTGCTCGCGCTGTATTGCACCCCGCCGAGCAGCGCCAGCCCGGGGATGCCGGGAATGCTGTAGTCACCGTGGAGGCTGGCACGCAGCTTGGGTACGTTGATCGCCTGATGACCGTCGTAGTCGTCGGTGCCGCTGCCACTGACCCGGGCGCGGATCGCAGCAACGCTGGCCGACACTTGCAGGTCGGAGGTCACGTGGCCGTTGGCGGACAATTCGATGCCCACATTTTTCTGCTTGCCTTGCTGCACGAAGGTGGTGCTGCCGTCATCGTTGGGGCGGTTGTACTGCAAGTCCTGGGTGATCTGGAACAGCGCGGCGGTCAGGCTCAGGCGCTGGAAGTCACGCTTGATCCCGACCTCCAGCTGACGCGAGGTGGTCGGCGGCAGCACCTCGTCGGCGTTGCTGCTGAACCACGCGGCCTCGCCGCCCAGGGACAGGCCCTTGCTGTAGCTGGCGTACAACGAGGTGTCCGGGCGCGGTTTATAGATCAGCGCCACCTGGGGCAGGAACACGCTGCGCTGGGTGTGCCGGGTGGTGGCGCCGGCCTGGTTGTAAGTCTCTTCATCGAGGCGTACCTGGCGCCCGCCGAGGATAGTTTGCCACTGCTCGTTGAAGCTGATGCGGTCGCTGGCGAACAGGCCGTACTGGCGACTGTCCAGGCGCCGGTAGGTGTGGCCAAGCGGGCCATAGTAGGGTTCCAGTACCGGTGATGGCTGGTAGATATTGCCTTCGCCGATGTATTCGTTGACTGACGTGCGTCGGTCCACCAGGCGGCGGAAGGCGGTGGTGCCGACGGTCAGGTCATGCTTGAGGAAGCCCGTGTCGAACTGACCATTGAGTGCAGCCTGGGCCTCTTCGTTGCTGCGGGTATCGTCCGGGCTGCGGTAGTCGGAAATATCGTAGTCGCCCTCTGCGCTGAAGTGGTTGGGCACGGCGATGCCAGCGCAACTGGCGGCACCGTAGCAACCCCAGGCGAAGGTGCTGTAGTCATCGATCACCACGCGGCTGCGGGAGGCACTGAAGCTGCCTTTCCAGGCCTCGTTGAAGCGGTATTCGAACAACCCGTCGAGGTTCAGAGAGCGGATGCCCACCGGGTTCGACCAGCTCTGGTACGCCAGCAGGTCCTTGGGCGAGACGTGATGCGGCACGTCGGTGCCACCGAGCAATTGATAGCCCGGCACCGAGCGCTGCTCGCGGTCCTGGTACTCGGCGTTGAGTTGCAGCAGGGCGCTGGGGCTGATGTTCCAGTCCAGCGCCAACGAGGCGAAATCGCGCTTGCCGTCGGCGTGCTCGACATAGGAGCGGATGTCTTCGTGGGCCAGGTTGATGCGCACGCCCACTTGCTGCTCGGTGCCGAGCCAGCCACCGATGTCGGTGGCCAGGTAACGCTCGCCCTGTTCGTTGGTGGACACGGTGACTGAGCGCACATTTTCCGGGCGCTTGCTCACGTAGTTGACTAGGCCACCGGGCTCGGAGACGCCACTTTGCAAACCGGCCAGGCCCTTGAGCACTTCCACTTGCTGCTTGTTCTCCAGCGCGACGTTCTGTTCGCCGGTGATGGTGCGGCCGTTGATTTTGTAGCTGCTGGCCGGGTTGAGGGCGAAGCCACGGATCACGAAATTCTCGTAGTAGCCGACCGGGGCATAGCTGTCGCCCACCGAGGCGTCATTTTTCAATACTTCGCTGAGCAGTCGCGCTTGCTGGTCTTTCAGGCGGCCTTCGGTAATCACCGAGACAGACGCCGGGGTGTCCAGCAACGGCGCGTTATCGAAGCCGGCCACGGCGGCTTTTTTTGCCTGATAGTCGGTGGTTTCCTGGCCGACGACGGTGACGGTGTCCAGTGTCGTATCCTGGGCATGGGCCGCTGCAGTGGCGAGGGTGATGCTCAGGGCGAGTAGCGTGTGACGGTAAGGTGTAGCCATGTAAAGAGCGCTCCAAAGGTCTGCCGGCCATTGCCGTACGCTTTTATCGGGCGCAAAGGGGCCCAGCGCTGCGCAACGGACGGGTTGCCAGTTCGTAATGAAAAAGCCGAGTTCGCCGAAAGTGGCGTCAGGCCGGAGCTGCTCCGGTAGTCATTGGTAAACGTGCGTCGGCGGCCCATTCCTGCAAGGAACCGTCGTAGATCGCGATGTCCTGGCGACCCAGCAGGGTCAGGGCCAACGCGTTGGCAGCCGCGGAGATACCGCCGCCGCAATATAGGATCAGTGGGCCTTCGCTGTGCAGCAGCGTGGGGCCGATGGCCAGGGCCAGGGCATCCTTGGGCAGGTAGCGGCCGTGGGTGTCGAACAGGTTGCGTGCCGGCAGGTTGCGGCTGCCTGGGATATGCCCGCGCCGGGCGTAGCGCGTCGGCACGGTGCCTTCGAACAGTGCCGCGCCCAAGGCGCAAATCAACACCCCCGAGGCTTGGCCGGCGACGATGGCTTCGACGCCGCTGCGGTCGATCCACGACGCCGGACGCAGGTTGATTGGCCAGGGTGGGGCTGCCGCTATCGGTGCAGCGGGGCCACTATGTTCGGGCAGTCCTGCTGCGCGCCAGGAGTTGAGGCCACCATCGAGGACCGCCGCGTCGATGCCCAGGCTGCGCAGCATCCACCACAGGCGCGCCGCCCAGAAGCCATCGGCACGGTCGTAGATCACCAGAGTTTTGCCGACGCCTGCGCCGAGGTTCGCCAGGGTTTGCACCAGCACCTCGGGCGCTGGCAAGGCGAAGCTGAAACGGGCGTGGGGGTCTGCCAGTTCCGTGATTAGATCGGCATGCCGTGAGCCGGGAATATGCGTCTGAGCCCAGCCCTCATGGCCGCTGGCGACCCGGTAGTCGCCGTCGAATTCCGGCGCCGGCAGCAGCACCGTGGCATCGAGTACCACCAGTGCGGGGTCGTTCAAATGCACTTGCAGCCATTGGCTGTCGACCAGGATGTTCATACGGATGTGCGCCGGATATGGTCGAGCAGCCGTTGCCCTTGCGGCCCGGCAAACCAGCGTAAGTGGCCCAGCAGATAAGCGTAGTAGGCCACATCTGCACTGGCGGTGGAGCCCACCACATCCTGGTAATACGCCACTTCGGACAGCGCGAAATCTACATGTACCAACGGCAGCAAGGCGCTGAGGGTATGTAAATCTTTCGCGCTCAGCGGGCGCGCCTGGTGATAACCGGTAAGCAGGGCATCGACGCTGTCGAGGTCGGCGCGAGCCACACCACCAGTGTCCAGTTCCAGCCAGGGCACGGCGTTGCGTTCGATGGCCGTGGCCAGGTCGAAGAGGGCGAAGGTGCGGTCGGCCAGGCCAAAATCCAGCACGCTGGAGACAGAGCCTTCAGAAGCCCACAGAAGGTTCGATGCATGCCAATCGTTGTGCGTCCACAGCGGTGGTTGTTCAGCAAGTAAAGGATGCAACGCCCGGTGCCATGGCAGCATCAGCTCGCTGAGTTGGACCTGCCAGTCTTTGTCCGCCAGGTAGGCGCTGTTGAGGTTGGCGATGGCCTCCAGCGGCGCGGACTGTTCGATCAGCCGTGCGTTGGCCAGCAGCACTTGGGTGTGACGCCGGGGGGCGTCGTAGTGCGCAGCCGCTTGGTGCAAGCGTGCCAGTGCCTGGCCGGCGGCAAGGGCGTGTGTGTGGTTCTGGAACGGCGACCACGACAGCGCATCGCGATACAGGTCGAGGCCCTCGGCGAGGTGGTGGACTTCATACGTCCACTCACCTTGCGCGGTGGCCGTCGCCCCCTGGCGGTTCGGTACCAACGCCGCAACGGGCGCACCCTGGTGATGCAAATGGGCGATCAGGCGGTGTTCTTCTTCCAGCCACGCAGCCTGCCGCACCTGCCGGTGGTGGCGCTTGATGAACAGCGTCGCATCGCGGGTGGTGATCAGCCCTGCGGCGGAAAATGGCCGTGGGCTGTGCCAGTGCAAGCTGTGCAGCGGGCCCAGTTGAGGGTAATCACGCAGCAACTGTTCGATATCGCTTTCGTGCAGGGCCGGCCAGTCAGCGACGACGGGTTCCAGGCTCAGGCCATGTGCTGTGCGTTGCGGATTCATGGGTGCACCTCGGGCAGGTAGGCGTTGCTGGTCGCGCCTTGCCACGCCAACGGATTGTCGAGCACCGCATGCTCATGCAACCACTGCGCATACGGCGCCAGTAACGCCTGCCGTTGTTCACCCCAGCGGCCTTCGTGCAGCCACGTCGGGGCGATTTTATGCAGCGAGGCGTTGAGCAGCTCGGCAGGGAAATACGGCGTCGTGTGTTCATAGGCGCCAAGGGCTATCGCCGGTTCCCGCGCCACCGCGAGATAACCACGGGCAGTGGCGGCCAGAAAATCACGTACCACTTCGGGCTTGTCCGCCAGCGTGCGCTCATGGGCGCCGAGCAGGTAGCTGTGATAGGCCGGTGCACCGATCTCGTCGACCGGCAACACGACCCGGCGCGCGGCTTCGATAGGGCTGTGCATAAGCGCTTCCCAGGCCCAGTAGCCACCGAAACTGGCGTCGGCAATACCCTCGGCCAATTGCTCGGGTCGCAGCTCACGCACGCCGCTGTCCACCAGAATCACGCCATCGGGATCGCCGCCATCGCGGCTGACCAGGTGGCGCACCATGGCCAGGCCGCGCGGTGTAGGGTTGAGCGCCAGGCGCTTGCCCACCAGGTCGCGAGGGCGACGGATGCCAGAGTCGGTCAGGGTCTGGATCGACTCCAGCCCCGCATGGTTGATTGCCGCGATACCCTGCAACGCCTGGCCCAGGCTGCGACGTACCAGCAGGCGGTTGCTGGGGAATACGCCAAAATCCGCAGCACCGGCCAGCAGGTGTTGCAGGGTGTCGCCACGATAGGGATCGTGCACCACCAGCTCCACATCCAGGCCCAGTTCCTCATACCAACCGCGTTCCCGTGCCAAGTACAAACCCGCCGAATTCGGCCAGGGGTGAAAGTACTCCAGCATTACCTTTACCAACACCATCGCTTGCTACTCCAGCCCAACGTCCTTTGATGGGGGCGATTTATAAGGGAGCAATCTGGTATATACCAATATCCTTTATTGCTATGGTTATAACCGCGCCGCTCTGCTCTGAAGAGTGGCTGCTGTGTACACTCCCTGGCCAACAGTCACCTCAAAGGAGATCCTGGAGGATCTATGCCAACTGGAAGCATTTGCCGCGGTTAGGTCGGCAGGCAGTGTCACTGGCGCCGGGCAGATGCTGGCCGAGTGCGAACTGGCGAGTGCGGTGGTGTCGCGCATCAATCAATGTGTGTTCTGCAGCCTCGCCGCATGCCCAGCGTTTTGAGCCGTTGGCCAAGCGCAATGATGTGATTGCCCAGGTGTTTGCCGACCCCTGCACCGCGGGCACCACGCCACGGGAAAAGGCCATCGTGCAGTTTGCGATCGACCTGGCGCTTCACCCGGATGAAGTGCATGGCGAATCACTCCTGGCGCTGCGCGAACAGGGCCTGGATAACGGTGAGATCCTTGACCTGATTCACGCCATCGCGATCTTCGCCTGATGTTGAACCTGGGGCGCCAGTGTGGCCGTGAGCCCACCCCAGTGGTGGCGCTGTTGAGTCAGTGAACCCAGACAGGCAGGTGCTCCTCACCCATCGCCCACTGGGGCTGGCCGGGCCTTAGGCAAACCCCGCCAACCCAGCGCTCATGACTGGCATGGTCCCGCCAACAGGCATCGCCATTGAGCACGCGATGGCCCAACGGGGTCAGCGCCAGTTCGCGTCGCGGCCACTCGCGATCCGGATCGTGCTCGATCAGCAACGGCTGCTCACCATCGATCAACGGCCGCAACAGCGCGTGAAACATCATGTCTCCCAGGAACGGCAGCGGTTCGCGCTTGGCCATCAATTCGGCAAACACGCGCCCGAACGTCACCGGGCCGGCTTCGGCGATGTACGCCAGGGACAGGCGTTCGGTCAGCGATAACCCATCCCGCGCGCCTGGCAATTCCTGCAGTTGTCGCCGCAAGGCGGGTGCCAGCAAGGGCAAGGCGGGATGCGGGTGCTGGGCCAGGGCGGCCAACTTGAGTGGAGCGCTGTCGCAGTAGGCTGACCAAGCCTCGCGGGCCAGTTGCAGCGCAGCCTCATCGATCAACCGTCGTTGCGGCCAGAGCCAGGCGAGGACATCGGGGGCCAGTTGGCCTATGCCGATAAAGCGTTCGACGCCGGGGATGCGGTCGACCTCGATCAGCTCCAGCTTACGGGGTACACGTTCAAGGCTGGCCAAGGCGCGGATCAGGAACAACTGGTCATAGGCATCCGCCTCGCACCAGAGCACGCTGTGCTCGGCGTCGGCCAGGGTTTCAAGCTGGTTGTACTCATCATTGACGCGACGCGTGACATCGGCCAGGTCCAAGGTGAATGCCTGGCTGATGAACGCACTGCGCATCGCGCGGAATGCGTCGCGGGGCAGGTCGCGAACCGGGCCCATGCACAACGGGTCGGTGAGCATCTGGAACTGGCCCTTGAACCCGGCCAGCTGCAGGCTGTGGGCAATGTCACTACCGCAGCGCCAATGGGTGGTGCGGGCTTCATCGCTGGCGTCGAAGTCGGGATGGCGGGCGGCGAAATCGAGGGCGTCGACGTGGGCCTTGAGCTTGGGCCAACTGCTGAAACCCAGTTGTCTGGCGACCTGCCATTGGGCCTGGGACAACGTGGCGCCGGGGTTTTCGGCTTTCAGGCGCGGTAGCAGTTCCTTGGCGCGCTTGCGCTGCTGCTCAAGGTTGATACGGCCATCGGTGGTGGAGGTCAGGGGGCGTTGTGACATACGAGCTCCTTGCACAAACCTTTTCCGCTTTAAGGTTGGGAGTCGTAGAAATGAGGGGGTGCTTCACTGTCTTGGGCGCAGCCCTTTCCGCGGAAGGTGGCGTAGAGAGCGCCAGGCGGCAAATATAGGCAGGGCAGGTGTCGATTGCAAGGCACCGCTATGGGACGGGGCGCCATCGTTTGATTTTTTGCTATGAAAAGCCTGCTCGTCTGCTTCACCATTGCGTCCGACCGACAGACGAGGAACACCGCGTTCATGAGCGCACTGATCGAAACCCGCGCCCTGACGCGCATGGACGAGCGCCGCCAGGTGCCCTTGCTCCAACCGACGGATTTCACCTTGAACCGCACCGACCGCGTGTCGATCACCGGCACGTCCGGTTCCGGTAAAAGCGTGTTCCTGCGGGCCTTGGCGCTGCTCGATGCCCCCTCTTCGGGGCAGGTCCTGTGGAACGGCCAGCCGATCAGCAACGCCCAGATTCCCCACTACCGCAGCCATATCAGCTACCTGTCCCAACGCCCGGCGCTGATCGACGGTACGGTGGAAGACAACCTGCGGTTTCCCTTCAGCCTCAAGACCCTGCGTCAACGCCATTTCGAGCCGGCGGCTGTCATCGCGCTGCTGGGCCACGCCGGCAAGTCGCCCGACTTCCTGGCGAAGAATGCCGGTGACCTATCGGGCGGGGAGGCCCAGGTGATGTCGTTGATCCGCACGTTGCAGCTCAACCCCGAGGTGCTGTTGCTGGACGAACCCACCGCTGCCCTCGACCCCGCGTCATCCCGTGAGGTGGAAGCGTTGATCGATGCCTGGTTCGCCGCTGACAACGCGCGTGCCTATATCTGGGTGTCCCATGACCTCGACCAGGCCCGGCGCATGAGCGATATCCACCTGCACATGAGTGCCGGGGTATTGAGTGGAGCCGCCCAGCCATGAATTATCAAAACCTCACGGCCCTGGACATGGCCATTGCCGCTTCGCTGATCCTGATCAACGGCGCGTTGTCGCTGGCGTTGCGCCTGGGCCTGGAGCGCCAGTTGCTGTGGGCCGCCGTGCGCACCGTGGTGCAACTGCTGGCGATCGGTTACCTGCTGGGCTGGGTGTTCGAATTCGCCTACTGGTACGTGGTGCTGCCACTGATGTGCGCGATGACGCTGATCGCCGGGCTGTCGGCTGCCGGGCGCGGGCGGCGCACTTACCGTGGGCAACGGGTCGACAGCATCGTGTCGGTATGGGGCAGTTCGTGGCTGGTGACGGCGGTGGGTTTGTTTGCGGTGATTCGCATCCACCCCTGGTACGAGCCGCAGTACGCGATCCCGATCCTCGGCATGATCCTCGGCAATACCCTGACGGGTGTGTCCCTGGGCATCGAGCGCATGACCCAGGAACTCACATCGGGCCGCAACACCATCGAGATGATCCTGGCCCTCGGCGGTTCGCGCTGGGAAGCGGCGCAGGAAGCCATTCGCCAGGCAGTGCGCGCCGGGATGATCCCGACGCTGAACCAGATGACCGTGGTCGGTATCGTCAGCCTGCCCGGCATGATGACCGGCCAGGTGCTGGCGGGGGAGAGCCCGGTGGATGCGGTGCGCTACCAGATCGTGATCATGTTCTTGATCGCGGCGTCGTCGGCGTTGGGCACGGTCGGCGCGGTGCTGTTGACCTACCGGCGGTTGTTTTCCAAGAGCCATCGATTCTTGCGCGATCGCTTGGAAGAACGCTGAAGGACTCTCCCGCGCCGAGTTGGCGTACGTTGCAGCGACGGGAAAAAACTTCGGCGGGTGATTGTTTCACTGGATGAAATGCTGGATTGTCAATCCTGGTCATTCCATTGATCGAGGCCGCGGAGGACCCTGCGAGGCGTCGAACCCCTACCTTTGGAGCCTTTCATGTCCCAGCCTGCGATCAAACTTTATGGTTTCCCATTGTCCGGCCACTCCCATCGGGTCGAGTTGATGCTGTCCCTGTTGGGGCTGCCCAGTGAATTCATCCTGGTCGACCTCAAGCAAGGCGCGCATAAAACCCCCGAATTCCTGGCCACCCTCAACAGCTTCGGCCAGGTACCGGCGATTGACGATAACGGCACGATACTGGCCGATTCCAACGCCATCCTGGTCTACCTGGCCAACCGATATGGCGACGGTCAATGGCTGCCCAGCGACCCTGTGGGCCAGGCGCGCGTACAGCGCTGGCTTTCGGCCGCTGCCGGCCAATTGCATGCAGGGCCTGCGAGCGCGCGGTTGGCGGTGGTGTTTGGCGCCGATGTCGATACCGTCACCGCCATCAGCCGCTCCCATGCCTTGCTGGCGTTGGTGGAGCAGCAACTGGGCCAAAGCCGCTTCCTGGCTGGCGAGCAGCCGAGCATCGCGGATATCGCTTTCTACACCTATGTGGCTCATGCACCGGAAGGCAATGTATCGTTGGCCGACTACCCTCAGGTACGTGCCTGGCTCGCCAGCATCGAGGCTTTGCCAGGCTTTGTGGGCATGCCGCGTACGGCGGTGGGTTTGCAATCACAGTAACCCTCACGAGGCGCGCGGATGGATCGATTTCATGAAATGCAGGTGTTCCTCGCGGTGGCCGAGGAGGCGGGCTTTGCCGCCGCCGCGCGCCGCCTGAAGACCTCGCCGCCCAGCGTGACGCGGGCCATCGCCGCCATGGAACAGCGCATCGGCACGCAACTTCTGGCGCGCACCACCCGCAGCCTGCACTTGACCGAAGCCGGCCAGCGTTACCTGGAAGATTGCCGGCGCATTCTCGCCGAACTCAATGAAGCCGAGGAGGCGGCGGCGGGCAGTTATTCCGTCCCCTGCGGCCATCTGGCGGTGACCGCGCCGGTGCTGTTTGGCGAGCTGTATGTGGCGCCGGTGCTGGGGGATTACCTGGATCGCTTCCCCCTGGTGAATATCAATGCCTTGCTGGTCGACCGCGTGGTGAACATGACCGACGAAGGCGTCGACGTGGCCGTGCGGATCGGCCATCTGCACGAGCCTGGCCAACAGGCGATCCAGGTCGGTGAAGTGCGCCGCGTGGTGTGCGCCGCGCCCGGTTATCTGGATCAGTGGGGGCGGCCGCAACGCCCCGAACACTTGCGTGAGGCCAAGGTGGTGACCTCGTCCGCCAGCCAGCGGGTGGGTGAATGGCAGTTTGTCGACGCTGGCCAGCCGTTGACGGTGCCTATTGAGCCGCGCCTGGTGGTCACGGCGAATAACGCGGCGATCAACCTGGCGCGGCTGGGCTGGGGCTTGACCCGGGTGCTGTCTTACCAGGTCGCGGCGGCGGTGGCGGCGGGTGAATTGGAAATTGTCCTGGAAGCGTTCGAGCCGGCACCACTGCCGATCCAGGTGGTGTTCCAGCAGAGCAACCGGGTGCCGGCCAAGGTGCAGACTTTCGTGGACTTCCTCGCCCATCGCCTCGGCCAGGATGCAGCCCTGAACCCGCCGATGCGGCGCGGCTGATGGAGCGCTATCACGACATGCAGCTGTTCGTGGCATTGGCCGGGCAGCCGAGCCTGGCCGCGGCTGCGCGCAGCGCCCAGGTGTCCGGGCCGACGCTGATGCGTGCGATTGCCCGTTTGGAGGCGCGCCTGCGCGTGCCGTTGCTGCAACGCAGTACGCAGGGTGCCAGCCTCACCGACGTGGGCAGCGCCTACATGGCCGACTGCGTGCGCCTGCTGGCCGCCGTGGAGGCCGCGCAAGCCTCGGCCAAAGGCTTGCATGTGCAGGCCCAGGGCAATTTGCGGGTGTTCTTGCCGTTCCTGTTCAGTTGCCACGTGATGGCGCCGGTGTTGGCCAGCTACATGGACCGCTATCCCGATGTACACCTGTCGGCGCATTACCACGACTACTACCCGAACCTGCATGAAGAGGGGCTGGATGTGGCGATCCTGGTGGGTGAACTGCCCAGTTCGGCGCTGATCGCACGGCCAGTCGGGCACGTGCGGCATATCCTCTGCGCCAGCCCCGCTTACCTCCAAGCCCACGGTGCGCCAGCGCATCCCGCCGACCTCAAGCGCCATCATCTGATCGCCAGCGTCGATCAAGTGTCCTGGGCGTTTCGGGGCTATCAGCTCAAGGCCCGTGCGCGCCTGGGGTGTGCCACGGTACAAGGGGCGATCAGTGCCGCGGTGCAGGGCGCGGGCCTGGTGCGTTGCTTGAGCTATCCCGTGCATGAGCATCTGCTCAGTGGGCAGTTGCTTCGCGTCTTGCCAGGCTATGAGCCGCCAGCCATGCCCGTGCACGTGGTGTATCGCGAAGGCCGCAATGCGCCGATGCGCGTGCGCAGTTTTGTCGACCACTGCGTGGCAGCCCTGCGCGAACACCCGGCATTTCAGTTGGCGTAACAGTGGATTGCCGGCGGTGGGCATTCTCTCGGTGCTCGCCGGGGTGCAGCATGGGGCTGTCCAAACTTGAGGTGATTGCCATGAACCCGAACGAACAGTCCCCCTGGCATGCCGGTGAACGGCAGATACAGGCAAGTGCCGGCGCTGCCGAACGCATGGCCGTGATCGGGCCGAAGGTGATTCGCGATCATTTGCCGGAGCAGCATCGGGATTTCTATCCCTTGCTGCCGTACCTGATACTCGGTGTGGTGGATGAGCACGGCATTCCCTGGGCGACGATGCTCGAAGGCGCTCCGGGGTTTGCCCATTCACCCGACCCCCACACCTTGCAGATCGATAGCCTGCCCAGTGCAAGCGACCCCGCCAGGGCCGCTTTGCACAGCGATGCTGCTGTGGGCTTGTTGGGCATCGACCTCAATACCCGTCGACGCAATCGCATGAACGGGCGAATCGGTGCCCTGGATCACGACGGTTTCTCCGTCAACGTGGTGCACACCTTCGGCAACTGCCCCAAGTACATCCAGCTGCGGCCCGTCGATTCAATCGCGCGTAAACCCGGTTGCATGGCCGAGCACGCCAACCACCTGGATGATGCCGCCCGCGTGATGATCCGCAACGCCGACACCTTCTTCGTTGCCAGCTACGTGGATGCGGACGGCGAACGCTCGGTGGACGTTTCCCATCGTGGCGGCAACACCGGGTTCGTGCGGGTCGAAGGCAATGTGCTGACCATCCCCGACTTTGCCGGCAATCTGTTCTTCAATACCTTGGGCAACCTTGCGGCCAACCCTGTGGCGGGCCTGTTGTTCATCGATTTTGCATCAGGCGATGTGATGCAACTGGCCGGCCGGACTTCGCTGATACTCGGCGGCCCGGAAGTCGACGAGTTCGACGGTGCACAGCGGTTGTGGACGGTGACCGTGGAGCATGTCATTCGCCGCCCGGCGGCGTTGGCGTTGAGGTGGCGGTTTGCGGAGTTTTCACCGTTCAGTCTGGCGATGGGCCGTCGGTAGATGGGGGAGAGGGGGCGGGAGCGGCTGCGACCGCCACCCGAGGCCAGCGCGCAAGGCTTCAGGCTATGCCGCTTGTGGTAAGCATCGGCCTGCGCATCAGGCGCCGATCATCCATTTCGCCAACCCATGCCGGCCACTGACGCCCAGCTTGGCGGCGGCGCGCTTGAGGTAGGTTTCGACCGAGCTGTTTTTCACGCTGAGCTGTTCTGCCATTTGCGGCACGGTGCCGCCGGTCAACAGACCGAGACACACCTGCTGCTCGCGGGCCGATAGGGTGATATCGCTGAGGGAAAGGCGCTTGTCGAACTCGCGCTGCAACTGCGAGTGTTCCAGCAGGGTGTGCGCCGGTTCGCGTTCGGGAGGCGCAGCCTGGCGCAGCAATTGTGCGTGCCGCTCCATCAGCGGTAACAGGGTGTCTGACAGGCACTTGAGAAACGACAGCTCGGCCAGGGAAAAACCGCGCTGGGCCGGTGGACGGTACAACGAAATCACATAGCGTCGATCACCCTGGCGTGACACCAGGCTGCACTGGTGCGAGCGGTCGGCGCGGGCCCTTATCTGGATCAGCAATGGGTCCTGCATGTCGAGCATGTCCCGCAGCAGCGGATGCTCGTTCAGTGGGGGCGGGGTGTGGGCGGGCGAAAGCTCACTTCTCTGCCCGGCGCGGCCCAATCGCTGGATGTCGAGCACGCGGCCGTGCTGTTCGTCGAGGGTCCATTCATTGAGCTCGGCACCGTGGATCGGTACCCACTGGTCCACCAGCTGCCACAGATGGGCGGCGAATGCGGCGTGGCCGCTGGTTGCAATCAACTCGCCCAATTCGGCGTAAAAAACCGGGTTCTCCATGGTGTTGATACTGCGCGGCAGACTCATAGCCATCTTTCATCCTTGATGTCGAAAACCTCAACGGGCGCCCTGGCGTGGGCGCCGGGGCCCAGGTGTGCGGCGGAAACAAGGGACACAATCTGCCATAAAAATAGCGTCATTAATCCGACGTATTTCACGGCCCTTTGCGCTGTAGAAGAAACCGCGGCGGCTCAACATTACGAATAACTATTTGATATTAAACATAATTGTCGTTTTTTAGCGGCGTGTTCGTCACTCGGCAGCGGACAGATATAGCTGATGTCCTACATCGATTTCATCGTTTCAACCCTCGGTCTCAGGGGGCACGAGCAAGCTCGCTCCCGGACGTGACAGGCGATATCGCCTCTAATCGCGCGTATCAACGGCAACACCTCTGCCGCCCAGGGCGAAGGCAGGGTGTTTTCTAACAGGGGAAAAGGCAGGGTGTTGGTTTTTGAGCAGGCGCCTGGTTGATGCAGGCACGACAACCCCGGGTATAGAAAGATTATGTCTAGGCGGGCAAAGATATAGATATAAAAAACTGTGAATTATCACAGTCGTGAAAACAGGTGGGGGGCTTCATGATTTTTCCAGGTAATGAGTTCAATCACCCTGGAAAGCGATATGGACGATTCAAAGGCAATTACAAAGTTTTTTAAACCTTATACCTTGGAACATCCAGGCTGGTTTTGGGGAACCGGTTTTTCCAAGGGCATTTACCATGATCGACAACCCCTTGGAGTGATACTTCCCGCCGGTGCACGTATATCCATTCGCCGGTCCAGTGCCATTGACCGTGTACTGCAGCTGGATCTGCTAAATGATAGCGGCGTGACGGAAACCTATATTCGGATCACCGGTGAGTGGGCAGGCTTGACTGTCACCCATCCCTCCGTTCCGTTCGTGCTTACACCCTATGAGCCGATAGATGTCGAGATCGAATATTCGACAAGCGGCGACGAAGTCCTGCCCATCTATGTTTCGAATGGCAATGCGGATTTGTTTTTTCAGCAGTGGGATGAGACTGATTCTGCGTTTGCGCTCATCCAGACAACTTATGCCAGCTTGCTCGTTCCGGCGGTCGATAAAGCCGTCGTCAAAGCACTGCATCAGGCGCAGGGGCTTGACAGCCTGGAGAAATATTATACGGGCGTGTTTGAGTACTTTAATTCCTTGGCGGGTATCTCATTCGATACACCGGTCCCGACCGATAAGAATATTCACAATCGGTATTTCATCAAGGCAGATAAAACGGGTGGAGGCTCTGCCTACTATGGGAATGGGTGGACAGCTCAGGTTGGCGATTCGATCGCGGGTTGCTGGTTGGACACGCGCGCAGATAACTGGTGCTCACTGCATGAGATAGCCCACGGCTACCAGACATACGCGATGTATAACAGTGTCGTACCGACCGGCGAGGTCTGGAATAATATTTATGCGACTTATTATCAACATAAAATGATGGGGCAAAGTGTATATGAGCGCGGCTGGATGTATGCCGGCAATGCTCAGGCGACATTCGATGCGATGCGCAGCCGAATGGACAGTAGTGTGCCGCCGGGGAGATGGCATTTACATGAAGTGCTTTTTTTATTCATGATCATCATTGATAAAGCCGGCGAGTCGGCTTTCACCGAGTTTAACCAGTACTACCGAGCACTTGCCACGACCAACGGATTTGATCTTTGGGAACATCCCTTGATGGATCTGTTCAGTGCACGCTGGGCTGATAGGCTCAATATTGATATCGGACCCTTGATGGCATTGTTGGAGGTGGAAGTCTCCGCTGACCGCGCTCTGAAAAATGTCTATGGGAACTTTCGCCCGTGCTGTCCGCTTTACCGGGTCGTGCCTCCTGAACAACTGGCCTACCTCCAGCAGCAGTTGAATTTGAAGACGCCGTTTTCACTGGTCGACTGTCTATCGCTCAACGTGACTGATCTTAAAGGTGACTTGACACTGGAGATGACGAATCAAGCCTATCTCGAAAACAAAAATAAATCTTTCATCCTGCGCACGGGTAGTAATCAATCGCATATTGTTAAAGTCACTTCGCCTGTGCTTGAACTGAAGGGGCTGCCGATAGGTGTATATAATTTGCAGCATCCAGCGGTGCCCAGTGGCGTTCGAACGATCAATCACAATTATCTAGAAGTGAGTGCGAACATGAATAATAACGTGTCATTAGATTATGCTTATGCTCAAGGCACCTCGTTGGCGTCGCAAAAGATCGAGTTTTTCGGGTTGTATGGTTTATTTGCTGTACTGAATGTCGATATGGAATTTCATAGGGCAACGTTCAATGTTTTAAGGGCTGAGCCCCATTCCTACTATGGAACGTCTGTCTATGCAGGT
Organism: Pseudomonas sp. FG86; assembly: GCF_057808775.1. NCBI lineage: Bacteria > Pseudomonadati > Pseudomonadota > Gammaproteobacteria > Pseudomonadales > Pseudomonadaceae > Pseudomonas > Pseudomonas sp. FG86. The sequence continues at coordinate 40,411 of NZ_JBMDIS010000037.1, forward strand.
ATTTCCGTCGAGGACGTTAATGGCTTTGTGCTGTTTGATTTATCCATTCCCGGCAAAGGTGCAGTGGTGTTCGTACACGAGTTTTTGATAGGGCCTGGCTGTACCGTTACGATTCATCATAAAGAGCCTTCTCGTCTCTCAGAGACTCCGAACTTACAACCCTTTATCGATAAGGCCTCTGTCGATAATACGTTGACGGTCACGGTGCAGGGTTTAAGGAATTTGAAACTGGATAATAGGCCGGCAAATAATTTGAAAACGAGAATTGCACTGGCGGCTGATGAAATCAGAAAAACCCCGCATTTATTGTTGCATGCGGGCTCTTCGCCCATCATGGATGTGTTGGCGGCGATCAATACATTTGAAAGCCCCGAGCGGGATCAGCTTCTTGAAAGCATCAGGGACTTGATTGTCTTCTATGGTGATACCGGAGACGCAGGCGTGGCGGGAAGTTATTTTACCTGGCGCCAATCTGGGGTTGGACAGGGAACGGTGGCAGATATAAAAATTGATACGGTCACTCAGCAGGTGGCTATCGAAGTGCTTGCCGCTAAACCTCATGGCTATTTCCCTTCTATTTACATTGCCATGTGGGTCAGGACGGCAACAAGTGAGGTGCTTTACTCTCAAGAACTAAGAGGTGATGTTCAGGCCGAGCCCAGTTACGTGACGCTTCCTTTTGTCGAGGGTTCTACGGTTAGCGTTTTGCACTTGGAGCCCGTTCGTTCGGTCATCGTAAATACTGATACTCAAGCGCAATATCCAGTCAAGCAGATACATGTTGTTCGATCACTTGGAGGCGGCAAGTTGCAAATTTAATCGGGCTGGGTGATTCCTTGTCCCCGGTTTGTACCGTCCTGTGTGCAGCGGCAAAGAGCGGCCGACCTATTCTTGCCGGATACTTTAAGTAAGACCGTATGTCGGATTTTCTTGTGAGGTTCGTTGGAACTGTTCGGTGTTCTACACATTTTCTTGGTTTGAACATTTTTATAGGTGCCGATTGAGATTTTGGTAAGTGATTAATTTTATGAGGGTTAAATATTTATATCGAGTATGGGTAGCACAGCTTTATTTCGTATGGGCTTGTTGGTGTTCTGATTGTCGTGAAAGAAAACTCCTAAAGTGTCCGGTTCATTTTCCTACAAGGCGAAATTGGGAAGGTTGCGCTTTTTTTTAGCTGGATCTAGATTGCTATCGTCACTCGTTAATCAGTCATTGAAGATAATGATTGTGTGGTCTCAGGAGAATTGAGATGAGCGATGAAGAGTTTGAGGTGATGTTTTTCTATTTTGATAATGAATGTGGGTTCAATCTGTATGTGGGGAGCGCTGGAGCATCAGGAAGCCAAGGCGGATGCTGGAAAACCGCTATAGGGTATTCCGCGATGAATATAACCCTACCTAACTATGAAATCATGAATTTCGCAACGGAAAGTTTGCTCGTAGCTGACAGGGGCGTTTCAAAGGTACATTCGCAGCCACTGCGCGCGTGGAAAGAGTGGTGCCGTTTCCATGAGGTGAGTGATGAGATATTACCCCTTGCTTAAGCCATTATTGTTGGCGGGTCTATTTATTAAAGAACAGTTAAAAGAGCCCGTCGCTTTATTTTGGATCGTTATATCCCCAGCGGTTACGTTCTATTTGATCGCCTATGCCAGGGTGGGGGAGGGTACGCTGTCTCAGCGTTATCTGGATAATACCTCGTGGTTTTATGCGTTCGTATCGTCGAGTGTTGCCCTGTTTGGCTTGGCATTTTATATAGTGGGGAGAAGGGAGAGTGGGTTTCTACGATCCTTCGTCTATACGCGGCGCACAAAAACAATCTTTCTTTTGGGGCAGTTTTTTGCCTATTCTGTAATGTCGGTTATCTATTGTTCTGCTTTTTATGTGTTCACGAGAAACTATTTTGGCGTAATGGACGTTACAGAGTTTTTTGTTGTGCTTGGGCGGTTTTACATCTGCTTTCTCTTGTTTTCCGTACCTTCGCTTCTGCTGACGTTGATTCCAATGGGGTTTCAAAATACAAATACGGTTTTTTCTATATTTTCATTCCTGATGCTGGTGCTGGGAGTTGTCAGCGCGAACGCCTCTCATCGCGTGTTTGAAGTGATCCGCTATTTTAATCCGATGTGGTGGGCAAACCAGATAATGTCACTGGGGGTCGCTGAATGCGCATTTCTCGTTAGGGTGGTTGTTTGCCTTTTTGTAATCTCGTTTTTGATGTTGATCCGTTTTTTACTTATTAACCCAGTGTGGAGTCGCTATTGATGAGACGGCTTATCGTAAAATCACTGGGTATCGGATATGCGCAGCATGTGGTGCTTGAAGACGCCTCGTTGACGGTCGGTCCCGGTTCAATTTCAGGCTTGTTGGGACCTAATGGTTCTGGAAAAACGACTTTTTTTGACGCGGTGTGTTGTCTGAAAAAAGCCAATTCTGGTGAGATATCTAATTCGTTCTCAACGTTACTTTATCTATCACAAATTATTGCGACGCCGCCGGTGCTGCGAATGTTTGATGTTTTTAAAATGATGATGCTTTTTTGTTCTGACACAAAGGTCACACAAAAGCACGCGCTGGAAAAAATTGAGAAATGGAGCCCGGGGATAGCTGAGCGCTATTGTGAAATATGGGAAAAGAAATCGTCTCTTTGCAGTTACGGAGAAAAGCGATGGTTTTTTACATTGTCCCTGCTCTCCGTTAACGCTGATCTGGTGATACTGGATGAGCCCACGGCAGGTGTCGATCCTGAGTTTCGTTATCACATCTGGAAATGCTTGAAGGGAGCCGCCGCGGAAGGTGTCGCGATTTTGGTTTCATCGCATAACGTCGATGAGATCGTTGCCCACTGCGATGACTTCTACATGCTGAGTCAGCGGCGTTTCAACCGCTTCACTGATGCTGAGGGCTTCATGAACGCCTATGACGCTGCAAGCCTGGATGAGGCGTTTATTCATGCCGCGAGCCTGCCAAAAGGTTAAAGGCAGGCGCGCGCCAGGCTCGGTTATTTCGCCATTGGGATAAACGCTACGCTGCCCCCCGAACGCGTGTGAAACAAGCGCTCGCCATTGTCCGGCTGGGTGGTGATCACCTGGTGATCCGCGCCCAGGTAAGCCAGCGGTGTGGGATCTTCCTTGGAGAACTGCGCGATGATGATCGTATGCTGCGCGTCGAAGCCCTGGCCGCTGGTTTTTTCCAGCCAGGCCATGAACTCGGCGCTGGTGCCCTGGCGCGGGAAGTCCTGGGTCTCGGCGACGTAGTAGAACGGTTTGCCGTGGTTTTGCAGGTACATCGGCAGTTTGTTGTCGACCTCCACCAATACCATTTGCCATTGGTTCCAGGGGGCGCTCTTGATGGCCTGGGCCTGAACGTCCTTGACGAAACGGGTCACGCCGCCGTTGCCATTGGTCCAGGGATACGCCACGCCCAATACCAGCAGCATCAACAGGGCCGCAGCGGCAAACCCTTTTTGCCAACGCGGCCAGCTCGCCGGTTTTTTCGCCAGCCGCTCACTCACCCACCAGGCCGCCAGTAACTGCGCGAACGGCACCAGGGGCAGTACGTAGTAGCTGCGTCGGCTACCGCTGGCGGTGAAGAACACAAACAACAGGCCCAGGCCCCTGACCAGCCAACGCACATTGGGGGGAGTCTGGCGCCAGTGCCGCACGGCCAGCCACAGGCCGAGCAGCCAGCATGGGGCCCAAGGCAGGGTGTAGGCGGGCAGGTAGATCAGGTAGGTGTAGATCGGCCCCATATGGTCGAACGGGTCGAAGAAGCGCACCACGTTTTCGCGGAACACCAACGCCAGGCCGCTTTCACCGTAAGTCGGCGCACCGTAGAGGTGGGACAGCACGAACGGGATGGCGTAGAACGCCGCAGCGATCAGCAGCGCCAGCACCAGGCGCAGGTTGAGGTGGCGTTTGTAGCGCTGTTCGCTGAGCAAGTGCGGCAGCAGTACCAGGCCCGGCAGTACAAAACCGATCAAGCCTTTGAACAGCGACGTCGCCGCCAGCAACAGGAAAAATACCGTGTAGCGCCCCAGGCGTGTGTCGTCCGGCCCGCGCCAGTACCACCACACCGCTGCCAGTACGCCACACACGGTGAGCACATCCGCCGTGGCCACGCGTGCCCAGAACAGGAAGTAGAAGGTGGTGGCGAGCATCCAGCCGGCAATCAGCCCGGTGCCCTTGCGGAACAGGCGCTCGCCGATCAGGTAGACCAGCCAGATGCTCAGCCATGCCGCGATCACCGAGGACAGGCGCAGCGACCACGGGCCCAGGCCACCCATCAGGTTGGCAAACGCGGTGATCAGCCAGTAGGAGGGCAGGGGCTTGTCGTAGTACGGCGCTCCCTTGAGGTAGGGGTCGAAGTAGTCGCCGCTTTGCAGCATTTGCAATGCGATATTGGCCCAACGGGTTTCCGGTCCCCACAGATCGCGACTGCCCAGGCCCAGCAGCAGGAGCAAGGCCGACACGCCCAGCAATAGCAACAGGGCGCCGCGCTCGGTTTTCCAGAAAGTCATGGTGGGTTCCTAGGGGGATTGCGGATAGAGGGTGAGTACCAGGTCGCCCTTGCGATAGCGTTTGCCACCGGGCGGCAGTTGCCCCTCTTCAATGTGTTCGCTGGTGCTCCGGACACGCATCAGGACCCCCACCGAACCCTGTTTACGGGCATCGGCCAACCAGGCCTGGACATCGTCCAGCCCGACCTTGCGGTGCACCGAGTCGGGATATTGCAGGCCATAGCGCAGCTCGCCTTCGGTGTTATAGAGCGTCACCTGTGTGCGGTTCAGGCGCCAGGCCAGGGCCGAGGCCGATTCCAGTTCATTGCTCAGCAACGCCTGGGTTTGCTGCAAGTCGTCCAGGTGTTCCAACACGAACTGGTCGGGCATTTCGTTATCCGCCACGAACTCGGGCATGCCCACCGGCAGCAGTACCACCAGCAAGCCGATACCCAGGGCCGGCATTGCCCATAGCGTCAGCGGGCGCACGGCTTGCAGCAGGTTGGAGAGAATCCAGCCCAGCAGCACGATAAAGGTCAGCGACAGGCTGAACATCTCAGCGTGGCTATTGCCGTACAGCGGCCTGGTGAGTTGCAGATAAATCAGTGCCACCATCGCGACCATGCCGATCACGAAGTTGAGCACGCCGTTGAGGCAGAGGGCGCGTGCTTTGCGTTGTTGAATCAGGTCGATCAGGGCATGCCCCATCAACAAGGCCAGCGGCAGCAGGCACGGCATGATGTAGGTCGGCAACTTGCCGTTGCTCAGGCTGAAAAAGCCCAGCGGCAACAGCATCCACAAGGCGAGGAAGACCATCGCCGGTTGACGTTTTTCTTTCCAGGCCTTGAGCAGGGTATTGGGTAACAACGCCGACCACGGCAGGCAGGCCACCACCATGATCGGCAGGAAGAACCACCACGGCCGCGCATGCTGGGCATTGTCGGAGGCAAAGCGGCGGATGTGTTCATGCCAGAAGAAGAAGCGCCAGTAGTCCGGTTCCTGCACGTGGATGGCCCATACCCAGGGCAGGCAGATCAGCAGCGCGACGCCAATCGCCAGTGGGCCATAACGCAGCAATTCACCCAGGCGGCGCTGCCAGAGCATGTACGGCACGGCAATCAGCACCGGCAGCAGCCACGCCAGGAAGCCCTTGGTCATGAAGCCCATGGCACAGGCCACGCCCAGCACCGCCCAGGCTCCCAGCCGGGCCCGCACGGTGCGGCTGTCGAGGGCAAACCACAGCGCTACCAGGCTGAGGTTGACCCAGAACGTGAACTGCGGATCGAGGTTGGAGTAGCTGGCTTGCCCGGCTACGAGGCCAAAGCTCAGGTAGAGCAGGGCGCAGGCGAAGCTTTTGCGTGGGTCGTTCCACAGGCGGCGGGCGATCAGGTAGGCCAGCAGCACGCTCAGCCCGCTGGTCAGCGCCGAGGCGATCCGCACGCCGAACAGGTTCTGCCCAAATACCGCTTGGCCGAGCGCGATCAGCCAATAGCCGGCGGCGGGTTTTTCAAAGTAGCGCAGGCCCATGAAATGCGGGGCCACCCAGTTGCCGCTGGTGAGCATTTCCTGGCTGATCTGGGCGTAGCGGGTTTCGTCGGGTACCCATAAACCGTGCAGGCCAAGAGGCAGGAGATAAAACGCGGCAATCGCCAGCAGCAGTAAGGGCAGAGGTTTTATTCGGGTCATGCGAACGTCGCTCCTTGACGTCTAAGGGAGGGAAATGGATGTAGGAAAGTTGTAGTGCAAAGACTCACAATGTTCACTAAGTCGCTGAAAATAGTCATGACGTCCTTAACTAACAGGCGCGACTAAACATGCCAGAAGTTGGCTGTCGTTTGGCTGAACACCTGCGCCTTGTATATGTAAAAAATTGTCTAGAGTTGCTTGATTGCCGCTGGCCAGTCCACGCTGTTCATGATGCCCAGGGTCTTGAAGTGACCGTTGCCCAGCACCTCCACGAACAGCGCGCTACCGTACTCGGCGGTCACCGCATGGGGGTACCCGAGTGCTTGTTCGAAGTCATTGATGCAGGCACTGTGGGTGATCAGCACCAGGTTGCGCCCGGGTTGTTTGTGGCTGAGGATTTCTTCGCCCATGGCGTCGCCGCAGATCGCCAGCGGGCCTGGGGAGAGCAGGGTCTTGCCGAACATGAACTGCGAGGTCTGGGCGGTGCGGGTGGTGGGGCTGCTGAGGATGTCAGCGCTCTCCATGCCCAGGGTTTTGAAGGCCTTGTTCCTTGGCCTGCTGGGTGCCGTGGATGGTCAGGCCATCAGCGGGGCCGAAGCAGGGGTTTGACGAGCGGTCGCAGCGCTCTTCATGGCGCACAAGCACAACCACATTGCCGTCGCGCCAGCTGGCGAGCAAGCCTGAGGTGAGCAGGCGATTGCCTACGCCCAGGTCCGTCGGTGACAGCGGCCAGGCCAGGTAGCCGACCAGTAAGGTCCCGAAGAAGGCAGCCACTGCCATGCCCAACCAGAGCTTCTTCAAGCGTTTGGCCCGGGCTTGGTATGAGCGCGATTTGGTCAGGGTCAGGTTAACCACGTTGTTCACCATCGACACGTTAGGCAGCGTTTTTTATCAAACAGGTGCAACTCTCTGAGTGCGCCCGTAGTGGTGCAGGAGCCTGTCATACAGTTGCTGTCTTTTTGCTGAAAAACGGTGTGTTAAAAGTTGCCAGTGCCGGCAACTAAAAAGTTGGTCGTTATTGGCAGTTGGTCGGCACTTTATGCGCTGATCGGTAGGTAACCGGTGAAATGCATGTGAAAAATTTGCGTGGCGAGGGCGGTCAGCCGTTATCCTCGATTGCAGTCCATTGGCGAGCGAGCATTCCCATGTTGCAGGTGCAAGGTGTCCATAAAAGCTACGTCACCGCGCAGGGCCCGCTGGCCGTCCTGGCCGGCGTTGATCTGCACCTGGCTGAGCGTAGCAGCCTGGCGTTGATGGGCGAGTCGGGTAGCGGGAAAAGTACGCTTTTGCACCTGGTGGCCGGTCTCGATCGTGTCGACAGCGGCAGCATCCGCATGGGGCAGCAGCGTCTCGACCAAATGAGCGAAACGCAACTGGCCCACTGGCGCCGCACGGAAATCGGCCTGGTATTCCAGCAGTTCAACCTCATCGGCAGTTTGCGCGTGGACGACAACCTGGCCTTCCAGGCGCGGCTGGCAGGACGCTTCGATCCGCAGTGGCAGGCGCAGTTGGTGGAGCGCCTGGGCCTTGGCGACTTGCTCAAGCGCTATCCCGAACAACTGTCGGGTGGCCAGCAGCAACGGGTGGCGGTGGGGCGGGCGTTGGCGTCGCGACCGGGCCTGCTGCTGGCCGATGAGCCTACCGGCAATCTGGATGAAGCCACCAGTGATGACGTGCTGCAATTGCTGCTGGACCTGTTGCGCGACACCCCCACCAGCCTGTTGATGGTCACCCACAGCGCGCGGATTGCCGCACGGCTTGATCGCCAGGTGGTGCTGCAGCGCGGGCATGTGCAAGCCCCGGATGCGAGTTGATGGCGGTATTCCAGTGGACCTTGCGCGCGTTGCTCAGCCATTGGCGGCGCCATCCCGTACAGTTTTTCAGCGTGCTGACCGGACTATGGCTGGCGACCGCCCTGCTGACCGGCGTACAGGCCCTGAACAGCCAGGCGCGTGACAGCTACGCCAGGGCCAGCCAATTGATCGGCGGCGAACCCCAGGCCAGCCTGAGTACGCCGGACGGCGCCAGTTTCCCCCAGGCGCTGTTTGCCCAATTGCGCCGCGCCGGGTGGCCGGTGTCGCCGGTGGTGCAGGGGCGGGTGGTGCTCAAGGGGCATGAAGACCAGCGCCTGCAATTGATGGGCATCGACCCGCTGTCGTTGCCCGGCAGTGGCGTGGTGGCGGGGCAGCGCTTGAGCCAGGCACAGATGCTCGTCTTCTTCGAGCCGCCCGGGCGCACCTGGATCGCTCCGCAGACCTTGCAGGCGCTGGGGCTGCACGCCGGTGAGCAGCCGCTGACGACGAGCGGGCGCACCTTGCCGCCGTTGCAGGTACAGCCGGACATGGCGCCCGGCATGCTGTTGACCGATATCGGCTTCGCCCAACCATTGCTGGACATGCCCGCGCGCCTGTCGCGCTTGCTGGTGGACAAGGCTTACGCCGCCAGCCAGCCCACGCCGCCGGCCGAGCTGCAACTCAAGCAGGGCGAAGACAACAACCTGTCGCGGCTCACCGAAAGCTTTCACCTGAACCTTGATGCGCTGGGCTTCCTGTCCTTTGTGGTGGGGCTGTTTATTGTGCACGCGGCCATCGGCCTGGCCCTGGAGCAGCGACGCGGGCTGTTGCGTACATTGCGCGCCTGCGGCGTGAGTGCGCGGATGTTGATCCTCGGCCTGGGGGTGGAGCTGGGTGCCTTGTCGATAGTGGGGGGCGTGCTCGGCGTCGCCAGCGGTTACCTATTGGCCAGCCTGCTGCTGCCGGATGTGGCTGCCAGCCTGCGTGGCTTGTATGGCGCCGAGGTGCCGGGCCAATTGAGCTTGAGCCCAGGGTGGTGGGTGGCAGGGTTGGGCTTGAGCTTGCTCGGCGCCTTGCTCGCCGGCGCCAACAGCCTATGGCGCGCGGCCCGCCTGCCATTGCTGGCGCTGGCCAACGCCCAGGCCTGGCACGAGGCCCATGGGCGCTGGTTGCGGCGCCAGGGCTGGGTGGCGGCGACGGCCTTGCTGATCGCGCTGCTGGCGTTATGGCTGGGCGACAGCCTGGCTGCCGGTTTTGTGTTGATGGCGGCCTTGCTGCTCGGCGCCGCCCTGGGTTTGCCGGTGTTGCTCAACGGCTTGCTGGAGGCGCTGCTGGGGCGCAGCCGTTCGGTACTCGGCCAGTGGTTTCTGGCTGACTGCCGCCAACAATTGCCGGCCTTGAGCCTGGCATTGATGGCGCTGCTGTTGGCCCTGGCCGCGAATATCGGCGCGGGCTCCATGACCTCGGGCTTTCGCCACACCTTCAATAACTGGCTGGAGCAACGCCTCACCGCCGAGCTGTACCTCAACCCGCAAAACCCGGCCCAGGCCGAGCAACTCAGCACCTGGCTGGCGCAGCAACCGCTGGTGCAAACCGTGCTGCCTACCTGGCAGGTTGCGGTGCAATTACAGGGCTGGCCGGCGGATCTGTTTGGCGTGGTCGACGACCCTGCCTATCGCCAGCACTGGCCGTTGCTGGAAGCGGTGAGCGCGCCGTGGGACCAGTTGCAGCAAGGCGAGACCCTGATGCTCAGCGAACAACTGGCGCGGCGGCTCGGCGTGAGGCTGGGTGACACGGTCAGTATTCCCACGCCGCACGGTGTGTGGTCGCCCACCGTGGTGGGGGTGTACGCCGATTACGGCAACCCCAAGGGCCACGTGCTGGTCAACGCCCGGCACCTGCTGGCCCACTGGCCGAGACTGACGCCGGCGCGTTTCAACCTGCGGGTGTTGCCGGAAAACGTGGCGCCGCTGGTGGGCGAAGTGCAGCGCGCCTTTGCCTTGGAAGACAGCCGTATCGTCGATCAACAGCAACTCAAGGGGTGGTCGAGCCAGGTGTTCGAACGCACCTTCGCCGCCACCGCCGCGCTCAACAGCCTGACCTTGGGCGTGGCCGGCGTGGCGCTGTTCATCAGCCTGCTGACCCAGAGCCAAAGCCGCCTCGGCCAACTCGCTCCGCTGTGGGCGCTGGGGGTGACGCGGCGGCAATTGATGCTGCTGAACCTGGGGCAAACCTGGCTGCTGGCGGTGCTCACGCTGCTGCTGGCGTTGCCGCTGGGCCTGTTGCTGGCGTGGTGCCTGGATGCGGTGATCAACGTGCAGGCGTTTGGCTGGCGCCTGCCGTTGCAAGTGTTCCCCTGGCAGCTCGCACAATTGCTCGGGCTGGCGCTGCTGGCCACGCTGTTGGCGTCGGCATGGCCGCTGTGGCAGTTGTATCGCAGCCGTCCGGCGGACTTGTTGAGGACGTTTGCCCATGAAGATTAGGTCGTTGATGTGCGCGTTATTGCTGCTGGCGGCCTGTGACAAAGTCCCCGCGCCACAGGAAAGCTTTGCCGGCCTTGGCAGTGACGCGGCCGACTTTGCCCAGGTGCTGCCCGGCAAGGTCTTCAGCTTTCCCGAGGATCACGGCCCCCACGATGGCTTTCGTATCGAGTGGTGGTACGTCACCGCCAACCTCAAGGACGCCCAGGGCAATGTGTTCGGCGTGCAATGGACGCTGTTTCGCAACGCCCTCAAGGCCGGGCCGACGCAAGCCGGCTGGCACGATTCAAACGTATGGCTCGGCCACGCGGCGGTCACCTCCGCCACTCGCCATTACGCCGCCGAACGCTTCGCCCGCGGCGGCGTCGGCCAGGCCGGGGCACAGGCAGTGCCGTTCAACGCCTGGATCGACGACTGGAATTTCGCCAGCGAGCCCGGCGCCGCGAGCGCATTGGCGGCGATGCGACTCAAGGCCCGCGGAGCGCAATTTGCCTACGACCTGCACCTGACCTCCAGCCGGCCATTGGTGTTGCAAGGCGACAACGGCTACAGCCGCAAATCCGACCAGGGCCAGGCGTCGTACTACTACAGCCAGCCGTTCTTTACTGCCGAAGGCAGCGTCAGCATCGACGGCAAGACGTATCAGGTCAGCGGCCCGGCCTGGCTCGACCGCGAATGGAGCAGCCAACCGTTGACCGCCAGCCAGACCGGTTGGGACTGGTTCTCCCTGCACCTGGACCGTGGCGAGCAGTTGATGCTGTTTCGCGTGCGGCAAACCGACGGCGCGGCCTACCTGACCGGCACCTGGATCGACCGCGAAGGCCACACCCAGACCCTGCACAACGCCGACATCCAACTGGCACCGCTGGACACCACGGTGATCGACGGACGCCACATTCCCACACGCTGGTCGCTGAAGATTCCCAGTAAACAGCTGGATATCACCACCCAGGCCGTCAACCCGAACGCCTGGATGAACCTGAGTATTCCGTACTGGGAAGGGCCGGTGCAGTTTGACGGCGGGGTGGGTTACCTGGAGATGACCGGATATTAGGGTTGTTTCTGTAGGTACTGTTTCTTCGTGAAGTAGGCAACTTCTCAAATGCATTTCAGCCCACCCGCGCTTGTGTCCGGGGCGTAGGTGCTTGCTTATATTTCGACGCCATCTTCTTTGCATCTCGGATGTAGGGCATGGCGCAGAGCTATATCAACGACCGCACAACGGACTACAGCAGTTTGAAATCCCGCCTCATGGGCAGCGCCCCTAGCCAGCAGCGCTCCGATCATTTTGATGTGCTCAACCGGCACCTGCGGCCAGAGGGGGCTTAATCGTGTCGTTTTTTCTTGCCTTCACCATTGTGCATTTTGGTGGGGCGTTTGTCGTTTTGGGGCTGGCGTTGTTTGCCGAATATACAAAACTCGACGAGGTGGAAGGTTATTTCAGTCATAACGAAAGGGTCCGCGCCAATAAGCGATTCTGGAGACGAAACCGGTGGATCGACAGGCAATACCGCATGCTGTTGATGTTTGATTTCCTGTCTGACTCAGCACGCTATGTGAAAGCAGGTGTTGTGACCGAGGCCGAGCTGGCGTCGGTTCCCTTAGGACTGAAGCGTTGGGTGTTGTGGCCTTATTACGTAGGTTTCATTTGGGTTATTGCAACAGTCGTTTGGACCGTTTGGCGTAGATGGGCCGATATCACCTGACCGGCACCTGGATCGACCGCGAAGGCTGCCCCCAGACCCTGTACAACGCCGACATCCAACTGGCACCGCTGGACACAGCGGTGATCGACGGACGTCACATTCCTACACGCTGGTCGCTGAAGATTTGGGCTGTCAGCTGGGGCTATTGGGGCACTTGGCTCCAGAGGGGGTCCGTTTTTTCCTACTCGAATTTCTCCTTAAAACCACATTTCTCTGAAAAAATACTGTACATCCATCCAGTCTTATCCTACATTCCATCCCAGGTGACCGGATGTCACCTGACCTTCAGTTTTTAACTATGGATGGATAAAAAATGAAATCGAAAAAAGCCTTTATGCTGGGCGCGGCCATGGCTGCCACCTGCTTTGTCTCGGCCTTTGCCCTCGCTGAACAATACCCTCACCTGGCTGCGCAAGCGGCGCCTCCCGCGGTCAAGCAAGGGTTGAAAAACGCTGCGAAGATCAAGGCCAACAAGGCGCCGACTGCCCTCAAGCAGCAACTGCAGACGGGTGCCCAGTTGAAGAAACCGCTGTTTGCCGCCAAGGCGCAAGCCGACTCGGTGGTGGAAGACAACACCGCGCCGGCCCGGGTGACCCAGGTACAAAAAGCCACGGCCCAGTCGGCGCCCGCCGTGCAGGCCGCGCTGGTCCAGGGCTGTGAGCAGACGCTGGATGTCAACGCGCTCTACACGATCAATGGCGTGCAAACCGGCGACCTGCTGTGCTACCACTTCAACCTGCCGCAGAAAGCGCGAATCAACGTCCTGCTGGTCAACCAGACCGCGGGCACCGACATGTCGTTGTCGCTGTTCCAGGATGACGGCCAGGGCAATCCGCTGCCTTTGGGCACCTCGAACAACCCTGGTACTGGCGATGAAAGCCTCGGCGGCGTGGTGCCGGCCGGCGATTACTACTGGTTCATGGAAGCCAACGCGGCGGTCCAAGGGTCGAGCTTTCAGTTCGGTGTTGCGGTCGATACCAACCTCGACGCCTTTGAACCCAATGACACCCCGGACACGGCCTTCCAACTGCCGGACACCCTCAACTACATCAGCGGCAATGCCGACAGCCTGGATGACGTCGATTACTTCGATTTCACCGCAGTCCGTGGCCAGAGTGTCGGTATTGCGCTGACGGCCGATGCAGCCAGTGGCAGCACGCGTAACAAGTGGATCCTTGAGCGTTTCGATGGTGCCCAGTGGGTCACCGTGGGGGCCAATGTCCTGTCGACATCAATCCCGAGCCCGGGCGTCGGCGGCGTGGTCAAGGTGCGTGTGCGGCCGAACCAGCACCCGAATGAGCCGTGGAGCGCGACGGGTAAATACAACCTGTCGTTTGGCTCCAATCCACGGGTGAACAACCCGGATGTGAAGGGCGAGGCGAACGTGTTGCGCATCCCGTACTCGGCTTCCGACGTGGGCTACGGCTACATGACCACCCAAGCCTATCGGGACCTGACCTGGACCATGGGCCTGTCGGACAGCACCGGTGCACCACTGGTGGGCCTGCACCCGATTGTCTATCTCGATCAGCGGATCGACCCGGCCAACGGCGACATCGTCTACAAGGCGTATTCGGCGGCGACCGGCAGTTCGGGGCTAGCGTCGGGCACGATCAACGTGGGCACCTGCTTCGGTGATTTCCAGACCACCTTTGTCGATTACGCCCAGGGCTACAAGAACACCTGGCGTACCGACTTCAACTACGGCGTGTGGCGCATGGAAGTGCTGGAATACCCAGGTATCGGCGTCGGTGGTGACAACACCGAGTTCGTCAGCTTCGGCCACCTGTGCAAACAGACCTTGCTGAGCAGCACCAAGAGCTGAACATGATTGACCCGTAGTCCCCAGGGCATACAGGCCAGGCGCCTGTATGCCCTGTTTGCGTTATGGCGCCAACGCCAGTTTCAATGGCAAGCGCGCCATGCTCGTACTCTTCAACGAGCCCAGGTACAGCCAGTCGCCATACTCCCGCGCGGTGGTGATCGGTGAGTAGTTGCCCGCGCTGCCATCCTGCAAATTAGCGATGACCTTGCCCTTGGTATCCAGCCCCAGCACAAAGGCTTTGCGCTCGATGGGCTTGGGCACCACCATCAGCGCGCGCACCATCACCTTGCGCAGCAGCGGGTAGCCGGCAAAGCTGTCCAGCAATGGATTGCGCGGCGAATACAGCGCGACCCAGAAGCGGTCCTGGCCATTGAAACTGAGGTTGTCCGGCAGGCCGGGCAGGTTGTCGATAAACAGGTCATGGCTGCCGGCGCGGTCGCCCTTGAGCCAGTAGCGGCTGATGCGGTAGGCGCCGGTCTCATTCACCAGTACATAGTGTTCATCCGGCCCCAAGGCCACGCCGTTGGCGAATTGCAGCTGGTCGAGCAACACCTCGGTGCGGGCGTTGCTGAAGTCGTAACGCAGCAACCGCCCGTCGCCGCCATGCTCGATCACGGCTTCACCGTCCTGCCCGTAGCCCCAACGGCTCGACGCATCACTGAAATACGCGTAGCGCCCACCGGCGTCCACGCTCACGTCATTGGTAAACCCGAACGGCACGCCATTGGCCGCAGTGCTCAGGGTGCTGAGCTGGCGATTGCCGTCCAATGCCAGCAGGCCCTTGACCCCATCGGCGATGATCAAGCGCCCATCCGGGTGCAGCGCCATGCCTAGTGGGCGCCCGCCGGTATTGGCCAGCACTTCCAGGCTGCGGCTGTCGGGCGAGGTGCGGATGATGCGCCCGTCATGCAACCCGCTGATCAGATAGCCCTGGGCATCCACCAGCAGGGCCTCGGGCCCGTCGATGTCCTGGGCGCCGATTTTTTGTATGCCCTTGAGGCGCTGGTTGTCGGCGTAGGGGCCGTCTTTCAGCGAGGGCGCCCTGGGTGGCGCCCAGTTCACCGGTTGTACTGGGGTGGGCATCAACAGCAAAAAGGCGATCACTGCCAGGAGCAGCACAAACAACAGATGACGCAGTTTTTTGGGACGGGTACTCATGACGATTCCTGGTTGTCGTGGGGGTTCGGTTCCCAATGCAGGGTGCCGAACAGGTAATCCATCAGCGGCAAGACAATATTGAAGTTGCGCCCCTGCATCAGCTCGCGACGGTGGTGCAGGGCATGCAACCGGTGCATCTGGCGAATCCACGGCAGGCGTGCCAATGGATGTGCGACGGGCAAGTGCTCACAGGCGTGAAACACTTCGTAAAGCAAATAACCGAGGATCATGCAGCCAGCAAACAATCCGGCGACATTGGGGCTCAACTGCTTGAGCAGCCACCAGGCGGGCAGGGTGATCGCCAGGCTGTGCAGCACGATCAGCCAGGCGGGGAACAGGATCACCCGCCAGTCGCGGGGGCTGTCGTAGGTCATGTGGCCGGGGGTGAAGAAACTGTGGTGATCGCCGGTGTGGCGCGCGTAGAACAGGCGTGACAAGGCATGTTTGTGATGGCCGAGGTGACGGTGCACCAGGTAGATACACAGGTTGAAGAACACCAGGGTCGCGGGCACGGTCAGCCATTGCAGCGGGGTGATTCGATGCGTGGATGACCAGGCCAGGAGGATGCCGGCGATGCCGTAGCCGAACACGAAACCGGCATGCAGCCAGGGGTTGTAATGGGGCGCGACATTGGCGCGGTAGCGGGCGCGAAAGGTCTCGGTAGGGTGGGCCATGGCGGGGTGCTCGGATTTTTTTTGTTGGAGGCTGAGCTTAGTTGGTGCTCAAGATTGTGCGAGCTTTTGCGGCGTACCTCCAACAAGCCGCCTCCCATATTTCGACCGCGCCCGACCAGTGGCCCCTTGCGCCTGCCGGATTTCCTTGCTAGCTTCTCGCAAAATGTTAACGATAACATTTGCTCTAACAATAAAAACAAAACAGAGACCCACGCCATGAAAATGCTTCCGAAAACCCTGTGTTTATTGGCTGTAAGCATCACCCTCGGTACCGTTTCCCCGGCCTTTGCCGACGCCGCCAAACCGCTGCGCATCGGCGCGTCCTTCCAGGAAATCAACAACCCCTATTTCGTCACCATGAAAAACGCCCTGGAAGAGGCGGGTGCCACCATCGGCGCGAAACTGATCATCACCGACGCCCGCCACGACGTGTCCAAGCAGGTCAGTGACGTGGAAGACATGCTGCAAAAGGGCATCGATATCCTGCTGATCAACCCTACGGATTCGGTCGGCGTGCAATCGGCGGTCAAGTCCGCCCACGCTGCCGGCGTGGTGGTCGTGGCGGTCGACGCACAGGCCGAAGGCCCACTGGATTCCTTCGTCGGTTCGAAGAACTTCGACGCCGGCTTTCAGGCCTGTGAATACCTGGCTAAGAACATCGGCGACAAAGGCAATATCGCGATCCTCGACGGCATCGCCGTGGTGCCGATCCTCGAGCGTGTGCGCGGCTGCAAAGAGGCCGTGGCCAAGCATCCGGACATCAAGATTGTCAGCATCCAGAACGGCAAGCAGGAACGTGACCAGGCGCTGACCGTCACCGAGAACATGCTCCAGGCGCAACCGACGCTCAAAGGCATTTTCAGCGTGAATGACAACGGCTCCCTCGGCGCACTCTCGGCCATCGAAGCCAGTGGCCTGGACGTGAAACTGGTCAGCGTCGACGGTGCGCCGGAAGCGATCAAGGCGATCCAGAAACCCGGCAGCAAGTTCATCGCCACCTCCGCCCAATACCCCCGCGATCAGATCCGCCTGGCCCTGGGCATCGCCCTGGCGAAGAAGTGGGGCGCTCAGGTACCCGCCACCATTCCAGTGGACATCACCCTGATCGACCAGGCCAAGGCCAAGGACTTCAGCTGGTAAATCACCCAGGCCCCACGTGCGTCGTGGGGCTTGAGGCCATCCTTCTGAATACGAGGTCGGCGGTATGAGCAGTCTTCTGAAGCTGGAAAATATCTGTAAGCGTTACCCCGGTGTGCAGGCCCTCAAGTCCATCGACCTGCAGGTGGAGCGTGGCGAGATTCACGCGTTGCTGGGGGAAAATGGCGCCGGCAAATCGACCCTGATGAAAATCCTCGGCGGCGTCGAACATCAGGACGAAGGGCACATCCTGATCGATGGCCAACCCCGGCACTTCGCGACCTACCGCGATGCGATTGCCGCGGGCATCGGCATCGTGTTCCAGGAATTCAGCCTGATCCCCTACCTCACGGCGGTGGAAAATATCTTCCTCGGCCATGAGCTGAGCAACCGTTTCGGGCTGCTGCGCAAGCGCGAAATGGTCGAGGCGTGCGAAGCGTTGTTCAAGCGCCTCGGTGTGACGATTGACCTGAAGTGCGCGGTCAAGCACCTGAGCGTGGCCGAGCAGCAGTTTGTCGAAATCGCCAAGGCCCTGGCCCTGGATGCGCGCCTGCTGGTGCTGGATGAACCGACCGCGACGTTGACCCCCAGCGAAGCCGAGCTGCTGTTCGACATCATGCGCGAGCTCAAGCGCCAGGGCGTCGCGGTGATATTTATCTCTCACCACCTGGAGGAAATCTTTCAGGTGTGCGACCGCATCAGCGTGCTGCGTGACGGCGCCAATGTGGGCGTCACCGAAGTGGCCGACAGCGATATCGACCGCCTGGTGGAAATGATGGTGGGCCGCCGCCTGGAATGCAGTTTCCCTTCCAAGCCGAGCAGCGAGCGTGGCCCGGTGTTGCTGGAGGTCAAGGACATCCAGCTGGTGCGCAACGGCCCGCGTAATCGCTTCAACCTGCACAAGGGCGAGATCCTCGGCTTTGCCGGCCTGGTGGGCTCGGGCCGCACCGAACTGGCCCTGGGCATGATGGGCGCGCTGCCATCGGTGAGCAAAGACGTGTGGCTGCGAGGCGAGAAAATCACCCTCGACGACCCGGCCCAGGCGCTGGCCCACGGTATCGGCCTGCTCCCTGAGAGCCGCAAGAGCGAAGGGCTGATCACCGATTTCAGCATTCGCGAAAATATCTCCTTGAACAACCTGCCCAAGTACCAGGGCGCCTCGGGCCTGATCGACAAGGCCAAGGAGTGCGCCAGTGTCGAAGACCTGATGCGCCAGCTGTCGATCAAGGCGCCCAGCGGCGAAAGCCGGGTGTTCAACCTCAGCGGCGGCAACCAGCAAAAGGTGGTGATCGCGCGTTGGATCAACCACCACTGCGACGTGCTGGTATTCGATGAGCCCACCCGTGGCATCGATGTCGGCGCCAAGGCCCAGATCTACGCGCTGATGCGCAGCCTGACCGAGCAGGGCTACGCGATCATCATGATTTCCTCCGAACTGCCCGAAATCATTGGCATGTGCGACCGCGTCGCCGTGTTCCACAAAGGCGCCATCGTCAAGCTGCTCGAAGGCTGCGCCGTCAATCCTCAAGAGGTCATGCGCCATGCAACAGGGGGCTCAAGTGAATACGTCCATTAACAGCGTCGACACCCGCCGACTGCGCCTGAACCTGGCGCAGCTGGTGCGCTCGCCGGCGTTCTATCCCTTCGTGGGGCTGGTGGTGGTGACCCTGGTGATGATCCTGGCCAGCGACACCTTCCTCACGGCCAGCAACCTGTCGAATATCGCTCGCCAGGTGTCGATCAACGCGATTATCGCGGTGGGCATGACCTGCGTGATCCTCACTGGCGGTATCGATTTGTCGGTGGGGCCGGTGATGGCCTTGTCCGGCACCCTGACCGCCGGCCTGATGGTTGCGGGGCTGCCGCCGGGCCTGGCGATTGGCGCCGGCATGCTGGTCGGCGTGGCCTTCGGTATCGGCAACGGACTGTTCGTGGCCTACCTGCACATGCCGCCGATCATCGTGACCCTGGCGACCATGGGCATCGCCCGTGGCCTGGGCCTGATGTACACCGATGGGTACCCGATTTCCGGGCTGCCGGAGTGGTTCGGCTTCTTCGGTCGCCAGAGCCTGTTCGGCATCGAAGTGCCGATCCTGATCATGCTGATCACCTACTTTGCCGCCTATGTGCTGCTGCAACACACGCGCATCGGCCGCTACATCTACGCCATCGGTGGCAATGAAGAAGCCGTGCGCTTGTCCGGGGTGCGCGCGGCGCGCTTCAAGTTGCTGGTGTACGCCATCAGCGGGCTGACGGCCGCGATTGCCGGGCTGGTGCTTACCTCGCGCCTGATGAGCGGCCAGCCGAATGCGGGGGTCTCGTTCGAGCTGGATGCGATCGCCGCCGTGGTGCTGGGCGGTGCGTCGATTGCCGGTGGGCGCGGGGTGATCGTCGGCACGTTGCTCGGCGCGATGCTGCTCGGCGTACTGAATAACGGACTGAACATGCTTGGCGTCTCGCCTTACGTCCAGAGCGTGATCAAGGGCGGGATCATTTTGCTGGCGATCTTTATCAGCCGTCAGCGCCATCGATAAACCTCTATCCACACAGGACCCAATACCATGGAAAAGCACACTCATATGCAAGCCGTCGTCTGCCACGGCCCGAAAGACTATCGCCTGGAACGCATCGGCAAACCCCAGGCGCGCCCCAATGAACTGGTGATTCGCATCGCCGCCTGCGGCATCTGCGCCAGTGATTGCAAATGCCACTCCGGCGCGGCCATGTTCTGGGGCGGCGACAACCCCTGGGTCAAGGCGCCGGTGGTGCCGGGCCATGAATTTTTTGGCTATGTGGTCGAGGTGGGCGAGGGTGCCGAGGAGCACTTCGAGGTCTCCGTCGGCGACAAGGTGATCGCCGAGCAGATCGTGCCCTGTGGCAAGTGCCGCTTCTGCAAGTCGGGCAAGTACTGGATGTGCGAAGTGCATAACATCTTCGGCTTCCAGCGAGAAGTGGCCGAAGGCGGCATGGCCCAGTACATGCGCATCCCCAAGACCGCCATCGTGCACAAGATTCCCGAGTCGGTGTCCCTGGAGGATTCCGCGCTGGTGGAACCGATGGCCTGCTCGATCCACACCGTGAACCGTGGGGACCTCCAGCTTGATGACGTGGTGGTGATCGCCGGCGCCGGTACCCTGGGCCTGTGCATGGTCCAGGTCGCCGCGTTGAAAACCCCGAAGAAACTGGTGGTGATCGACATGGTCGACGAGCGCCTGGAACTGGCGAAAACATTCGGTGCCGATGTGGTGATCAACCCGTCCCGTGACAACGCCCGCGAGATCATCAACAGCCTGACCGACAACTACGGCTGCGACGTGTACATCGAGACCACCGGCGTCCCGGCCGGCGTGACCCAGGGCCTGGACCTGATCCGCAAGCTCGGGCGGTTTGTCGAGTTCAGCGTGTTTGGTGCCGAGACCAGCGTCGATTGGTCGATCATCGGTGACCGCAAGGAACTGGACGTACGCGGCGCCCACCTGGGGCCGTATTGCTACCCGATCGCCATCGACTTGTTCGAGCGTGGCCTGGTCACCTCCAAAGGCATCGTCACCCACGACTTCCCACTGGACGATTTTGCCGAAGCCTTCGAATTGGCCAACTCGACCAAGTCGATCAAGGTGCTGTTGAAGCCGGTGGTTTGACATGAACTACGTGATGGGCGTCGACATTGGAACCCAGAGTACCAAGGCGCTGCTGGTGGATGCTCAAGGCACGATCATCGCCCAGCACAGCCAGGGGTATCGCGTGGATACCCCGAAAGTGCGCTGGGCCGAGCAGTGGCCACAGGTGTGGTTGGACGCGGTCGAGGCCTGCGTTGCGCAGTGCATGGCCAAGGCCGGGGTTGCGAAAGAACAGGTCAAGGCCCTGTGCATCAGCAGCCTGTACGGTGGTTCGGGGATTGCGGTGGATGCGCAGATCACGCCGCTGCACCCCTGCCTGATCTGGATGGACCGGCGTGCCGGCGAGCAGGTGGCATGGGTGCGTGAGCACGTTGATTTGGCGCGTCTGTACGCGGTCACCGGCAATTCGGTAGACAGCTACTACGGCTTCACCAAGATGCTCTGGCTCAAGCAGCACCAGCCCGAAGTGTGGGCTGACACCCGTTACTTGCTGCCGCCCAACAGCTATATCAACTGGTGCCTGACCGGTGAACTGGCGGTGGACCATAGCAGCGCCGGCAACATGGGCGGGGTGTATGACGTGGCACAGCGGGGCTGGTCGCGGGAGATGCTTGCCGCGCTGGGTATCCCCCTGGCGATGATGCCCGAACGGTTGGTGTATTCCGGCGAAGTGGTCGGCGAACTGCGGGACGCCTGGGCCACGCGATTGGGCTTGGCGGCCGGTATGCCGGTCCTCGCCGGCGGGGTGGATGCGGCCATGGCAACCCTGGCCGCTGGGGTGACACAGCCGGGCAACCACGTGGCGATGATCGGCACCAGCATGTGCTGGGGCTATCTGAACCAGCAGGTGGATGCGCACCACGGCCTGGTGAGTTTTCCCCATGTCTACAACGGCCAACGCGACCTGTACATCTTCGGCGGCGCAATCACCGCCGGGGCGTCGGTCAGCTGGTTTCGCGAGCAGTTCTGCCAGGCCGAGGAGCAACAGGCCCGGGCCACCGGCCAGGACAGCCTGGTATTGCTGGAAGAACGCGCGATGAAGATCCCGGCGGGCAGTGAAGGCTTGCTGTTTTTGCCCTACCTGATGGGCGAACGCAGCCCGGTCTGGGACGACCGCGCCAGTGGCAGTTTTGTCGGGCTCAACCTGTACCACAGCCGCATTCACCTGTACCGCGCGGTCCTGGAAGGAGTGAGTTTCGCCCTGCGCCACAACATCGAGGCCGGCACCCGTGGCGCGCACTCCCTGGACCCGCGCTTGATTGTGGTGGGTGGGGCGAGCCATTCGGATTTGTGGATGCAGATCATCGCGGACGTCACGCGCTACCCGGTGTACACCATCGTCCAGGAAGTGGAAGCGGCCCTCGGCGCGGCGTTGCTGGCGGCGCATACGGTGGGGTTGGTGAGTGATGGGGAGATGGCGAAGGGGTGGGTGCAACTGCAATTGCGGGCGGAGCCGAAGGTGGAAAACGTCGAGGCCTATGACCGCGCGTTCGCCGAGTACCTGAAGCTGTATCCGGCCCTGAAGCCCGTCATGCACGGCCTGCAAGCCCACTGAACATCCGACCACCCCTGTGGCGAGCGGGCTTGCTGTGGTGAGGGGGCTTACTGTGGTGAGGGGGCTTGTTGTGGCGAGCGGGCTTGCCCCGCGTTGGGCTGCGAAG